>JAQZBA010000075.1 GCA_029239365.1 Herbinix sp.
TTTAAATCTGACTTTATTATCAATGTATCCTTTGGAGATTTTATAACACAGTAAGAAAATAAAACCATTATATGTAAGTAATGCTTACTAAATATAAATGATGATTTTCTTGCTATTTTATGTTATTATGTAACTAGTTGTACTATTGTGAAGAAAAAGCATCTTCACATGGGAAGATCCGCGAAATTCGCACAGTGGTGCTCATTCCTAGTTCTTCCGGACTTAATCGTTTAGAAGTTTGTGCCTGCAAAACCAAAGTGTTGAGTACATACTTGGCACAAACTAATTCAAAGGATAGGCATACTAAGTTGGTGGGTTGATCCGCGAAATTCGCACAGTGGTGCTCATTCCTAGTTCTTCCGGACTTTATCACTTAGAAGTATGCGACTGTGCTACCAAAGAGTGAAAAGAATTCTAAAATGAAAATCATCGGTTTTAAAGGGAAGACATGAAATATTAGGGAGGAAATGACAATGGGTGATGTCTTATCCCAAAATGAGATAGATAATCTATTAGCGGCACTATCTAGTGGTGAACTGGACGCAGACGATTATAAAGAAACGACGGAAAAGCAGGTTAAGAATTATGATTTTGCCAGACCTTCCAAGTTTTCGAAAGAACATCTGCGTACTATGAACATTATTTTTGAACATTATGCCAGACTCCTAGCTACAAACCTTCCGGCATATTTACGTAAAAATGTTCAAGTTGAAGTAATGAATTCCGAGGCAGTTCAATATTCGGAATTTACGAATGCCCTCTCTAATCCGGTGCTCCTTGGTATCATCGATTTTGCTCCTTTAGAGGGTAATATTATCATTGAGCTTGCAGATAATTTGGGCTATGCGATCGTTGACCGTATGTTAGGTGGCGGTGGATATCCACTGGAGAAAGTAAGAGATTTCTCCGAGATTGAGCTTTCAATTATTGAGCGTATCTTCAATGTGTGCACGAATTTGCTAAGGGAGCCTTGGGCGAATGTAATTCAACTTCAACCAAGACTTTTACGAATAGAGACCAACTCCCAATTTGCACAGATTATATCTCCCAGTGAGATGATATCGATTGTAACCTTAAATATAAAAATAGGTAACGTCGAAGGAATGATGAATATCTGTCTTCCTTATGTGTGTTTGGAAAAGGTTATCGATAAATTGAATACAAAATACTGGTATTCAACAATGCAGATGAGTGATGATAAGTCTTATCAGGATGTTATTGAGATAGCTATATCAAAAGCAAGAGTACCCATTCGCGCAGTACTCGGTAAGAGTACCATATCAGTCAATGATTTTATGAATATGCAGCGCGGGGATATCATAAAGTTGAGTTCAAAAGTCGAAGATGAATTAACCGTCTATGTCGGTAACTTAAATAAATTTACCGCTCTTCCGGGTGCATCCTCGGGTTCTTATGCGGTAAAAATTTCATCTATTAACAGAGGAGAGGAGTAACAGACTATGGATGGTATGTTATCTCAAGAAGAGATAAATGCATTGCTGAATGGCATGAGTACAGAAAGCTCAGATAGCGCTGTGAACGAAACGTTAACCGATGCTGAAAAGGATGCAATTGGTGAGATATCAAATATCAGTATGGGGACAGCGGCAACAACACTGTTTTCCTTAGTAAACCAACGAGTGAATATTACTACTCCGGTAGTGGAATATGCAACATGGAAAGACATAGTAAACAGCTATGATAAGCCTTGCGTGTTCATTCAAATCTATTACGAGGATGGTCTTGATGGCAACAACATATTAATTTTAAAGGAAACTGATGTTAAGGTTATTACAGACTTAATGATGGGTGGAGATGGTAGTAATATCTCCGGTGAATTAACGGAACTCCATTTAAGTGCGATCAGTGAAGCAATGAACCAGATGATGGGTTCAGCAGCGACAAGCATATCATCAATGCTTGAAAAAAGGGTAAATATTAGTCCGCCTTCCTCGGCAGTCGTGGACTTATATGAAAATATGAATGGTGAGAACATAGCGGACTTTCTTAAGGGTAACTTTGTACGAGTATCCTTTCATATGGAAATAGGCGATCTTGTAGACAGTGTCTTAATGCAGCTGTATCCCTTTGATTTTGCAAGGGATCTATACAAGCAATTTGTTCATGCAACTTCAATGGAGCCGGATATTCCGACCAGACCACCGGTTGACAATGCTCCGAAGAAGACACAAGCACCTCCGACACCGGCACAGATGCAGCAACCGCAACAGGCGATGATGCCTCAACAACCGCAGGGTTACAATCCCTATGCCAACATGGGATACCCGCCTCAGGGAATGCCCCAGGGAATGCCTCAGCCTATGCCTTATATGATGCAGCCGATGCAGGATGTTAACGTTCAACCGGTTCAATTCGCACCCTTCTCACCTATGATAAGTGGTATGGTGCAACCGGAAAACATCGATTTATTAATGGATGTACCGCTTGAGGTGACTGTAGAATTAGGCAGAACAAGTAAATCGATCAAAGAAATACTGGACTTTTCACCTGGAACTATTATAGAATTAAACCGCTTAGCAGGTGAGCCGATCGACGTGTTAGTAAATGGAAAATTTGTTGCGAAGGGCGAAGTAGTTGTAATGGAAGAAGCCTTCGGTATCCGAGTAACAGAAATAGTAAAGCAAAAACAATTGAACTAACAAAATCTAAACCCAAGAAGATAGGAGAATGAATATGGCTAAAAATATTTTAATTTGTGATGATGCTGCGTTTATGAGAATGATGATTAAGGATATCTTAACAAAGAATGGATACAATATCGCAGGCGAAGCAGAGAACGGATTAAAGGCAGTTGATAAGTATCAGGAAACAAAACCTGATTTAGTTATGATGGATATCACTATGCCTGAGATGGATGGAATACAGGCATTGAAGAAGATTAAAGCAGTAGATCCCAGTGCAAATGTAATTATGTGTTCTGCGATGGGTCAGCAAGCAATGGTTATTGAGTCAATCCAATCAGGAGCAAAGGACTTCATCGTTAAGCCTTTCCAAGCAGACCGTGTACTTGAGGCCGTAAAGAAAGCAGTTGGTTGATAAAAGCCTAGTATTAAGAAGAATTCATCTTGAGGAGTATGTATGACAGGAAAAACTATGGTCGTGTTACTGGATAACCTTGATTTAAACAAAGTCTTTGGAACTGCGACCCCCACACCTACTGTAGGGGAAGGATCCGGTAACTTATCTAATGGAGTATCTACTTATGATAATCTCTGGCAATTAGTCGGCTTAGTTTTATTGTTAATCATTATCCTGATTGCTGCTTATTATACTTCTAGATTTATTGGTGGTATAAAATTAGGGCAAATGAAGAAAAGCAATTTTCAAGTAATTGATTCTTATCGAGTTACCCCGAATAAAGCATTGCAGATTGTCAAAATCGGTAATAAGTATGTGGTAATAGCGATTGGTAAAGATGATATTACTTATATTACTGAATTAGAAGAGTCTGAAGTTATGATCAGAGAGATCCATCAAAGTGACAAACAGAGCTTCAAACAGATTTTGGATAAGCTTAAGAATAATAATGAGTAGAGGCTGGTAACCATGAAGATACATGAAAAAATATTCATAAGCTTTCGATCTGCTATCATTATCGCGCTCCTAAGTGTTGGTTTGTTAGTCCTGTTCCAAGAAAAGACAGCTTATGCTCAGTCTGTCGAGGATACGGTTAATGCCACTGCAGAGGAAAGTGGAAATAATCTGAGTGGCGCCTTAGGTCCTTTAGAGTTTACGCTTAACACGGACGAGGATGCCAATGGTCTTTCCTCAACTTTGCAGATTTTAATGGTATTAACTGTTATTTCAATAGCACCTTCAATTCTAATTATGGTTACCTCGTTTACCAGAATTATTATAGTATTACATTTTACCAGAGCTGCGATTGGAACCACGACTACCCCTCCGAACCAGGTGTTGGTTGGTTTAGCTTTGTTTTTAACCTTTTTTATCATGTCTCCGGTTTTAACTCAGATTAATACGAATGCAATCGAACCACTTTCTGCGGGAACAATCACACAGGAGGAGGCCTTCGAGGCCGGACTGGCGCCGATTCGTACGTTTATGTTGGAGCAGTTGGTCGGACATGAGAAGGATATCCGTCTCTTTATGGATATCGCTAAAATGGATACGGTTGATACTACGGATGAAATTCCGATTACAGTATTAATTCCAGCCTTTATTATCAGTGAACTCAGAACAGCCTTCATCATTGGCTTTTTGATTTACATCCCATTTATCGTTATTGATATGGTTGTTGCATCTACGTTGATGTCAATGGGTATGATGATGCTTCCACCTACGATGATATCGATGCCCTTTAAGATATTATTATTTATCATGGCGGATGGTTGGAATTTAGTGATAGGAGAATTAGTTCAGACATTTTACTGATAGGAATAGATTGTATGCATTGCATACTTTCTAATACTATCTATGCGGACACAATGCATCAAGAAGTTAGGAGGTTTGGCATGAATGAGACTATCATAATTGATATTGCAAGACAAGCAGTTTACCTAGTACTGAAAGCATCAGCGCCAATGCTGCTCGCCTCCTTGGTAGTCGGATTAATCGTCAGTATCTTACAGACAGTAACTTCAATTCAGGAGCAAACCCTCACATTTGTTCCAAAGTTAATTGCGGTATTTCTGGTGATTATTCTTGCAGGAAGCTGGATACTAAATTCCTTAAGAGAATTCATGGTAGAATTGTTCTCCAATTTTAGCTATTACATTGATGTCTTATGACCTTTGCAATCGAAAATCTTGAATTTATGTTATTAATACTTGTGAGGATTACCGGATATGTTTTTACGGCTCCTTTTTTTTCGTTAAAAAATGTGCCGGTTCGGGCGAAAGTATTATTGTCTTTCTCATTAGCAATCATTCTATTCTACTCGGTTCCATTTAACACGCCTGAATATAGTGGTGTGATTGGCTTTGCAATCCTTATTGTCAAGGAAGCACTTGCCGGAGCCATTATGGGACTTTTTGCAAATATTGCTTACCAGATTCTTGCTTTTGCAGGCCAGATTATCGATATGGAGATAGGTTATTCGATGGTCAATCAGCTAGACCCGGTCACAAGCATTCAGACAACAATCACAGCGAACCTTTATGGTTATTTAGTCTTATTAATGATGTTTATTACCAATTTACATCATTATTTTTTAAGAGCAATTGTTGATTCCTTTCAAATAATTGAGATAGGTAAGGCCAATTTAAATCCGAATCTATATAAGCTGATGGTTCAATTCATAACCGATTATTTTGTGATAGGATTTAGGATTGCATTACCGATTTTTGCGGCTATCTTGGTTGTAAATACGATTTTAGCAATATTAGCTAAGATTGCACCTCAGATGAATATGTTTGTCATTGGAATTCAGCTTAAGATTTTTGTTGGTCTAATTGTATTAGCGGTTATTATGCAGTTGATACCTGCAGTTGCAGATAATATCTTCAATAAGATGAAGGATATGTTGATAAACTCCATTGAAATGATGCGTTAGAAAGATATGCTATGGTTGGAATTGATGAAAAGGAAGGGAACAGATGATTGTAGAAGAGCGTAAGCATCGTGCTTTATATCGAATTCCTTATCATTTACAATATTTTGCGGAAGGCGCAGATAAGACTGAAGAGGCTACAGGTAAGAAGCTCAGTGACGCCCGTAACGAAGGCCAGGTAGCAAGAAGCAAAGAGCTGATCACAGCTTCCGGTCTTGCCACATTTTTTATAGTGATCAAAGTTTTTGTCGAATATATAGGGGATAGCTTTATCAATAATATCTTTAAGATATTTAATAATATCGATAAGCTTTCCAACGAAGAGTTCAATATAGCTGTTATCAGTAATTTATTAAAGGATACAATTTTTACGATTATTATTATTTGCATTCCAATCTTTGTTACAACGGTTGTTGTATCCTTTGTCATCGTACTTTTTCAGGTGAAATGGAAGATATCCGGTAAAACTCTGAAGCCCAAATTCTCAAACATGAATCCGATTAACGGTTTTAAGAAGCTGTTATCAAAGGATAAAATCGTTGAGCTTCTGATTGAGTTAATCAAAATAGTTGTAATCTCTTATCTTGCATATGATACTCTGAAGAATGAATGGAAGCTTTTATTCGTATTTTATGATATGAAGTTGGAGCAGGCTGTACTTTTAATCGGTAATTTGGTTTTGGATTTCGGACTGAGAATCAGCATTATTTTTCTAATTATCGGCTTTGCTGATTTGATTTATCAAAAGTTGAAATTCAAAAAAGATATGAGAATGTCGAAGCAAGAGGTTAAGGACGAGTACAAGAACAGTGAAGGTGATCCTCAGGTAAAGAATAAGATCCGTGCCAGGATGCGTGAGGCATCACAAAGAAGAATGATGCAAGCCTTGCCGACAGCGGATGTTGTTATCACGAATCCTACCCATCTGGCTGCTGCAATAAAATATGATAAAGCTGCCGGTGATGCACCGATCCTGATTGCAAAGGGAGCAGATTATCTTGCACAGAAGATCAAAGATGTGGCTAAAGAAAATCATATAGAAATCGTAGAAAATAAACCACTAGCCAGAATGCTTTATTATAATGTAGAGCTTGGAGCGGAGATCCCTCCGGAGCTTTATCAGATGACTGCGGAAGTTCTAGCCTATGTATACGGGCTTAAAAATAAATAGAAATAAAGGAAGTACTTGGCACCAACTAATTCAAAGAGTAGACATGTTAAGTTAGTGTCATATGAACTGCTTTCGGCAGTATCGGGGGTAACTATGAAGAGAAATGATCTGATCGTTGGTTTGTTTTTATTATCAGCAATCGTGTTTTTAATAATTCCAATGAATGCTGTTGTGCTCGATTTATTATTGGCATTGAACATTTCGATAGCAATGGTAATTTTATTTAATGCGATGTTCACGAAGGAAGTCTTGAACATGTCTGCATTCCCGACCATTTTACTTTTTACCACTATTTTCCGAATTTCTCTTAATGTATCCAGTACAAAGCTGATTTTATCAACCGGTGAACCCGGCAATGTAGTAACCACTTTTGGTCAGTTTGTTGGTGGTGGTAATCTGGTAATTGGTATTATCGTATTTATCATATTGATTTTAGTTCAATTTATGGTTATCAATAAGGGTTCGGAGCGAGTTGCTGAGGTAACGGCAAGATTTACCTTGGACGCGATGCCAGGTAAGCAGATGGCGATCGACGCAGACTTAAATACAGGAGCTATTACGGACGCAGAAGCACGGGCTCGACGTGAGAAGATCCAGGAGGAATCAGCTTTCTTTGGTTCTATGGATGGTGCAACGAAGTATGTTAAGGGAGATGCGATTGCCGGTTTGGTTATTACGGTGATCAATATGGTCGGTGGTACCGTTATGGGTGTGCTTTATATGGGAATGCCCGCGATGGATGCTTTCGAGCATTTTGCTATTTTAACAATCGGTGATGGTCTGGTTAGCCAGATTCCGTCACTGATGATTTCCCTTGCAACCGGTGTTCTTGTAACAAAGGTTTCGAAGGAAGCAGATTTTGGCGATTTGTTAATGAAACAGCTCTTCTCCATCCCCAAGGCGCTTTACCTCGTTGGTGGAAGTATGATTGCGTTTGGTATTCTGACGCCGCTGAGCACACTCCTTTTTACAGCATATGGACTTATATTTATCATATCCGGTAGGGTAATCGCATCGAGGGTTGAAGTTGCAGCAATTGAACGTGAGGTATCCTCAGAAGAAGCTGCGGCCAGCGAGATTAGAAAACCGGAGAATGTGGTATCTTTATTGCAGGTTGATCCAATTGAACTGGAATTCGGGTATGGTATTATTCCTCTAGCCGATACCAATCAAGGAGGAGATTTACTTGATCGCGTGGTATTGATTCGTAGACAGGTAGCTCTTGAGCTTGGATGCGTTGTTCCTATGATTCGTTTGCGAGATAATATTCAGTTGAATCCGAATCAATATATCATAAAGATAAAAGGGATTCAGGTAAGTGAAGGAGAGATACTCTTTGATCACTATATGGCAATGAATCCCGGTTATGTAGAAGAGGAAATCACCGGTATTCCAACCTTCGAACCATCCTTCCATCTTCCGGCACTATGGATTACAGAGAATCAAAGAGAGAGAGCAGAAACTCTCGGATACACTGTAGTAGATCCACCTTCGATTATCGCTACTCATTTGACAGAAGTGATACGAAGCCATATCTTCGAGTTACTCACAAGACAGGATGTACAGAATCTGGTGAATAATATACAAGAGGCAAATCAGACACTGATCACTGAGTTGGTGCCTAAGCTTCTTAATGTAGGTGAAATACAGAAGGTTCTTCAGAACCTCTTACGAGAAGGTATCTCAATCAGAGATTTGGTGACTATTTTTGAAACCTTAGCCGATTATGCGACGACAACACATGATACGGATGTGTTAACAGAGTATGTAAGGCAAAGTCTGAAGAGAGCAATTTCGATAAAATATTTTCCTTCCGGAGAGATGACCAGCGTGGTTACCTTGGATCCTAAGGTGGAGCAGGAGATTATGGGTTCCGTAAAGCAATCAGAACAGGGTGCATATCTGACACTTGATCCAAGTGTAACAAAAGATATTATTGATTCTATCCAGACTGAGGTTCACAAATTAGAGGATTTAGGCAAAAACCCCATCATAATTACCTCGCCAATTGTAAGAATGTATTTTAAACGCTTGACACAGGATTATTTTAAGGATTTAATAGTTGTATCATATAATGAAATAGATAGTAATGTTGAATTGCAGTCAGTTGGGATGGTGACAGTATAGTGATTATTAAAAAATTTCAAGCGAATACGGAAACAGAAGCAATCATGCTTGCCAAGGAAGAGCTTGGTAAGGATGCTATTGTCATGAATATTAAGACCATTTCACCCAAGGGGATCTATAAACTGTTTCGAAAGCCGATCGTAGAGATTACAGCTGCTATTGATGAAAATATTACATATAAAAGTGATAAAATGAAGCCACAAGCGCCGGCTATGCAGCCTCGTAAAACGATTCACCCGGATATCATCTATGATACAGAGACAGGGAGCAAACAGTCGTTACCTTCAGGCAATGGAGCTGATTCCACTCCTTCCGCTATCGAATTAAAGCTTAACAATCTTCAAAGCTTGTTGGAAAAACAGATAAATGAGAAGGAAAAGCAAGGCTCAGAGAAAGATGAAGCTAAGACTGCTGAAGCGAATAAGAATCTTGCCTGCATCCAACTGATCTACAATCAATTGATTAATAATGAAGTTGATGAGAAATATGCAAACCAGATTATCGCTGAAATCGAAGGTAACCTTAAGAAAGATGCATCGATGGACAACATCCTTGCAAGTATATACCAGAAGATCATCTTAAAACTCGGTCAACCGAAAATGATTGAAATTATTGGGAAAACCCCTAAGTTTATCTTTTTTATCGGTCCCACCGGCGTAGGTAAGACTACGACTATAGCAAAAATAGCTTCCAAGTTTAAGGTGAATGAAAAAGCAAAGGTTGCTTTTCTGACTGCCGATACCTATCGTATCGCAGCGGTGGAACAACTTAGAACCTATGCGAACATTCTGGGAATACCTCTTAAAGTAATCTATTCCGAAGAGGAAATGAATCAAGCGCGGGTGGAATTTGCTGATTATGATATCGTATTTGTTGATACAGCTGGAAGATCTCATCGAAGCAAGGAGCAGAGAGACGACATTGAGGCATTAATTAATTTAATACCTGAAGATGAACGGGAAATTTATCTGGTACTGAGCGCTACTACAAAGTACCGAGATCTAGTTAAAATAACAGAGGCATATTCAGAGATCATTAATTATAATCTTATCTTTACAAAACTGGATGAAACTGGAACAATCGGTAATCTATTTAACATTCGGATGCTGACAGAGGCACCTTTATCTTATGCTACCTTTGGGCAGAACGTTCCCGACGACATCGCCAGAGTTGACGCTCAGAACATAGCTAAGCAACTATTAAGGGGGCAATAATATGGATCAGGCAGAACAATTGAGGAAAATGGTTAAAGAACAGACTGCCCCCAGACGCGTGTCCAGAGTAATTACGGTAACGAGTGGTAAGGGTGGCGTTGGCAAGTCAAGTATTTCAGTTAATTTAGCGATTGCCTTAAGCAGATTAGGAAATCGTGTTATTGTTCTAGATGCAGATTTCGGATTAGCCAATGTCGAGGTTATGCTAGGAATCAGACCTCAGTATAATCTGGCAGATCTGATGTTTCGCGGGAAGTCTCTGACCGATATTGTGACCCAGGGACCAGAAAATATTGGTTTTATCTCCGGAGGCTCAGGGATACAGGAGTTAACGAATCTGACGAAAGATCAAATTGTATATTTAATACAAAAACTGGTGGAATTAGATGAACGTGCCGATATTATTATTATTGATACCGGCGCAGGGATCGCTGATTCTGTATTGGAATTTGTTGCAGCAAGCTCAGAGGTGCTTTTAATTGCTACACCTGAGCCTACTTCTATTACCGATGCCTATGCTCTATTGAAGACATTAAATCGTAAGAAGGATGTATCTTTACAGGATACAGTCATAAAAATGGTGGCAAATCGTATAGATAATTATGAGGAAGGCAAAGAACTATACGATAAGCTTAGTTTGGTTGTAAGTAAATTTTTGGATCTTAAGTTGGAGTATCTGGGAGCACTACCACAGGATAGTAGTGTATCTAAGGCAGTAATGAAGCAGAAGCCTGCGATTGCATTATATCCTAATTCTCAGTTTTCCACGACGGTGTCCTCCTTCGCAGATATTCTATGTGAAACGGAAGCCGGTAATTTACAGAGTAAGAAGGGAATAGCTCAGTTATTTACGAATTTACTTCGTTCACGAATTAAGAAATAATTCTAGAGTATTAATGAACTGGGGGTGGCGACATGCTTCGTGAAGCTTTATCTATTGGGGACAAAGTGGATATCAGATCTATTGGGCGCAGTGGTAAACCAGTGCAGGGTGCTAGGACCTTTGTGAGCCAATTGGTTGATTTTGTTGATGCAGATGTTATTAACATTACTGCACCGATTGTTTTTGGAAGAACAATTCCTCTTCCAGCAGGTGATAATTTTAACTTATGCTTTTATACTGAAAAAGGGCTTTATCAGTGTAATAGTATGGTACTTAGTAATCATAGAGATAACAAAACGATTATAACAGTGGTTCGGATTACTTCTAATCTTGAGAAATACCAGAGAAGACAATATTATCGATTAGAATGTATTCATGATATTGATTATAGACCCATTACGATAGATGAGCAGATATTAGAGAAAAAATTGAGTACGGAGGATTTTTCTAATCCTGAGGATCAAGCGGAAGCTAGGAGAAAATTAGCCCTATTTGATAAGGAATGGATATCGGCATCCGTCACTGATTTAAGTGGTGGAGGAGCGAGATTTAATTCTGAAATACTACATAATTCCGGAGATAAGCTCCGCATTAAGCTTGACTTTATAACAGGCAGCGAAGTGAAGAGGCTGGTGTTGATTGCGAATGTAATCACATCTAATCGAATTCTGACGAGATCCGGATCCTATGAACATAGAGTTGAGTTCATTGATATAATGCAAAAGGACCGGGAAGCACTGATTAAGTATATATTTGAACAGGAACGCAGACTCAGAAGAAATGATAAGAATTAATGAATATCCTTAGATAGTAATTTTGAGGATAGGCATGAGGTTAGGGATACTTTATACGCCAATATGGAGGTTTATGTCATAGAATGAAGAAAAATATTTTAATAATAGATGACTCTGCACTTATGAGAAGGGTGCTCTCTGATATAATTAATTTAGATGAGCGATTCCAGGTAACAGAGGTTGCAATCAATGGTTTAGAAGGCTTAGAGCTTTTGCAGTATAGAGGCAAGGAATTTGATGCTGTTTTACTTGACATTAATATGCCGAAGATGAATGGGATTGAATTACTTGAGACTCTAAAACAAAAAGGCATAAAAGCAACTGTGATCATTGTCAGCACGATAGCGAAAAAGGAAGCCCGGGAAACAATTCGGGCATTGGAGCTGGGAGCCTTTGATTTTGTTACTAAGCCGGAAAGTTTCATGGAGGTGAAGAGTAACCTTTTCTCTGATCGAATATTAGAAGGTCTTGCTACAGCAACGAAAGCAGAAGCAAAATCAAGTAAGACATCAGCTACCAAAGAAGATAAAACACCAATACAGGTTAAAACTGATAGTTCTCCGGTGAAAGAATCGGTGAACAAGAAGTCTCCTGTATTATTACCTCAGAGTGCAAAGAAGCTGGTTGCGCTTGCCTGCTCTACCGGTGGGCCGAAGGCTCTTCACTCCGTCATACCTAATCTGCCGGCTAATCTTGACGCCGGAATGTTGATTGTGCAGCATATGCCGGGAGGATTCACCAAATCCTTGGCAGACAGATTAAACGAATTAAGCCCAATCACAGTAAAAGAGGCAGAGGATGGAGACATCCTAACAAAAGGCACTGTGTATATTGCGAAAGGCGGTTACCAGATGCGTTTAAAAAAACAAGCTGATCAATCTTATCGTATCTCAATCTCACAGGAACCGGCAAGACATGGATTATTACCCTGTGCGGATATTATGTATGAATCCTTAATGGATACCAATTTTGATCAAATCACCTGTGTTGTTCTCACGGGTATGGGCGGGGATGGAACCGCCGGTATATC
>JAQZBA010000076.1 GCA_029239365.1 Herbinix sp.
TGGCTTTCCTGCACCAATCCTTCTGGCATTGCTACTCAATGAAGTACGGAATAAAAAATTTAAAAGTATCTCACAAACAATAACCTATCTACCTCATTTTATTTCATTGATTGTGATTACCGGTATGATCGTCAATTTTTCTATGACGACTGGATTGATTAATGATGTCATCGTATTTTTTGGCGGAGTCAGATCGCCGCTTTTACAAAATCCGCATTTGTATAGAACCATTTATGTGGCATCCAGTATCTGGCAGGAGGTTGGTTGGGGCTCTATCATCTATCTGGCAGCATTGGCCGGTGTGGATAGTGAATTATATGAAGCAGCTAAGATAGACGGAGCAGGTAAATTCAAGCAGCTCATCTATGTGACATTGCCCTCCATCATGCCTACGATAATTATAATGCTGATTTTAAAAATGGGCTCCTTAATGAGTATAGGGTATGAAAAGACCATTCTCCTCTATAATCCATCCACTTATGAAACGGCGGATATCATCTCCTCCTATGTTTACCGTATTGGTCTATTGGAGCAAAATTGGAGCTATTCAACAGCAATCGGTCTGTTTAATTCGGTAATCAATTTATTTTTACTGCTTCTTACCAATAAGATCAGTAAGAAATATAGTGAAACCAGTCTGTGGTAAGGAGAGGTTAATATGAAGATTAAACGAACGAATGGTGAAATCATATTTTCGATAGTGAACTATATTTTATTGACATTTATTATGCTCTTATGCTTATATCCGGTTCTGTATGTTGCTATGGCTTCTATCAGCGATAGTAGTCTTCTTACTCAGCACAGCGGTATCTTGTATAAGCCGCTGGGCTTTAGCATTGATGCATATAAAAAGGTATTTGCAAATCCGATGATACTGCGGGGATATGCTAACACGATGTTTATTTTGATTATTGGTGTTTTTTTGGATATTATCATGACCTCAATTGGTGCTTATTTTTTGTCAAGGCAGAATGTGATGTTTAAAAAGCCGATTATGATGATGATACTATTTACCATGTTTTTTTCCGGAGGAATGATTCCCTTCTATTTGACACTGAAGGATCTGCATTTAACGAATACCTTGTGGGGTCTCATTATTCCCTTTCTGGTAAGTACTTATAATCTGATTATTATGCGTACCTCCTTCGAAAGCATCCCCCACAGCTTAGTTGAGGCTGCCCAGATCGACGGAGCAGGTCATCTTAAAATCTTATACTCAGTGATACTGCCCCTATCCAAGGCAATTATCGCAGTTATGATATTGTATTACGGGGTAGGTATCTGGAATGGTTGGTTCTGGGCTTCCACAATTTTACGTCAACGAGAGATGTATCCTTTACAGGTTATTCTAAGAGAGATTCTGATGCAAAATGACGTAGGGGCTATGACAGCCGGTGTTAGCGCGGCAGATCAGGAAGCGGTTGGAATGACAATCAAATACGCTACCATAATTGTTGCTACAGTACCGATTCTTTGTGTGTATCCATTTTTACAGAAGTATTTCACCAAGGGTGCCATGATTGGCGCAGTGAAGGGATAAATGAAAGAAGCTTGGAGGTAAGTTATGAATATAGAGAGAGATCATTATGAGAAGGCATTAGAACATGTATTAGCAAAAGTAGAGTTGGCAATTGATGAATTTGTGGATAAGTTTCCGCATGTGAGCAGTAATAATGTATATTCCGGGGAAGAAAACACCTTATGGACTGCATCTTTTTTCCCTGGGATCTGTTATCTGGCTTATGAGCTTACGGGGGATAACAAATACCTAATTCATTCCGAGAGTTATCTGGATAGCTTTGAAGACAGAGTCGTAAACCATAAGCATATTAGCCATGATCTTGGCTTTTTATATACCTTGTCCTGTGTAGCCAATTACAAGCTTACCGGTAGCGAAAGAGCTCATAAAATTGCTCTTTTGGCAGCAGAGATGCTGACGGAGCGTTACAATGAACAAGGTCATTATATTCAAGCCTGGGGAGAAATGGGGATATCCTACCCGGATGTCAAAATTATCATTGATACGATGCTAAACCTGCCACTGCTTTATTGGAGTGGTTCAAAGAGAAATTATGAGATCGCCTTAAGTCATGCCAGGACTGCGGCAAAATATCTGATCCGAGAGGATTATTCCTCGTATCATACCTATCTGATGAGACCGGAAACCGGAGAAGCAATGATCGGAAAGACACATCAAGGCTACGCGGATGAGTCCACCTGGGCTAGAGGTCAGGCTTGGGCGGTCTATGGATTTGCACTGTCCTATCGGTATACAAAGGAGCCTGAGTTCTTAAAGGTTGCGAAGGAAACTGCCAGAGTATTTATTAACAATCTGCCGAAGGATTCAGTACCATATTGGGATTTTAGCTTCACGGATGATCATCCGGATATTAAGGATACCTCCGCGGCGGCTATCTTTTGTTGTGGTTTGCTAGAGCTATGCCAGTATGTTGAAGCTAATCAGAAGGACGAATACCTCGCTATTGTAGACCGTGTGATGAGATCTTTATATAGTAATTACAGCACAAAGGAGCTTGATACCTCTAATGGATTCTTGACTGAAGGAGTTTATCATCGTAATCATGGGGCAAGAGAATGCGTTATCTGGGGTGATTATTTCTACTTGGAGGCAATCGTGAGGCTGCTTTCAGATACGAAGACTTTCTGGTAAGCATGGATAGGAGTACAGATGAAGGAAATAGAGGAAGAGTTGAAAAAGAATCCTATGAAAACAAGAGAGGATGTCATAGGTGCATTACTGATGATGTGCAGGCCTCTCAAGGATAAGTTCAGCACAAGCAAAAGTTATTTGTATCTAGGAGATACAGGGGCACATTTTGGAGATAAGTCAGCACGAATGGAGGGATTCTCCAGAGTATTATGGGGAATTGGCCCATTGCTTTCCCAGGATATCAAAGAGCTACCGTCCAGTATTCAGGAAGAAGTTGAAGAATATTACAACATTTATCTTGAAGGACTTATACATGGAACCGATCCGGAGCATGAGGGGTATTGGGGCGAGCTTCAGGATTTTGATCAGATGATGGTGGAGATGGCAGCGTTGGTTACAGCCATAAGCCTTAATCCGGATAAATTATGGAAGAATTTACAGGATAATGAACGATCAAATCTATATCAATGGTTAGACCAAATCAATGTCCGCAAAGTGCACCCGAATAATTGGCGTTTTTTTCGAATTCTCGTAAATATGACCTTTCGAAAGCTTGGACTGCCATGGAACGAAGACAATCTGGAAGATGACCTGCAGATCATTGAGAACTGCTACACTGGAGAAGGCTGGTATTATGATGGCAATGCCGGACAGGTGGATTACTATATTCCCTTTGCGATGCATTTTTATAGCCTGATTTATGCTCAGATGATGGAGCAGGAGGATCCTCAGAGGGCTTTTACTTTCAAAAGTAGAAGTGCTGTGTTTGCAAAGGACTTTATATACTGGTTTGGCAAGGACGGATCAGAAATTCCCTTTGGAAGGAGCCTTACCTATCGCTTTGCACATGTGGCATTTTTTGCGGCGCTTGCTTTCAGTAACACGGAGGGACTTCCCTTGGGTATCATCAAAGGGGTATTTTTAAAGAATCTACGGCACTGGTTTTCGAAGCCAATCTTTGATCCAGCCGGTCATTTATCCATCGGGTATGAATATCCAAATCTAATCATGAGTGAACGGTATAACTCTCCGGGCTCTCCTTACTGGGCATTTAAGGCCTTTCTAATTCTGGCACTTAAACCGGACCATCCCTTCTGGCAGGCGAAAGAGAGTGAATATGAATATGAACCTTTGAAGTTGCAAAAGCATCCGCATATGCTCATTGCACATGATAACAGGACAGATCATGTCGTAGCTTTTACGACAGGACAGCACTGTGCTAATCATGGCAACTCGGCCGCTAAATATGAGAAATTTGTCTACTCCAACCGGTTTGGCTTCAGTGTAAACAGGGGTACTGGATTGGAGGACGGAGCCTTTGACAGCACTTTAGCAGTCTCACGTGCAGGCGAAAACTTTTATCGTATGCGATACGGAGCATCATCTTTTTCGGTTGAGAAGGATCATCTAAGAATGAGATATGAGATATTACCACAGGTGCAGGTGGAAAGCATTATTGTGCCGCTGATGCCTTGGCATGTCAGAATTCATCAGATTACTACGGGCATTGCGATTGATGTGGCGGACGGTGGCTTTGCAATCAGTACCCAAAGTGATCAGGTACAGGTTTCGGAGAAGGATTATATCAAATGCAGTGATAAAGATATTCTGAATGAGGATGATTGTTTAATTGCGATATTACCTTGGGGAACCAGTGGAGTAGTAACTGCCTGTGGTGGTGAGCTACAAATGATAAGAACCTTTCCAAATACAAATCTATTTGTCAATCTTGCTATGGTACCAACCTTGAAAAAGAGATTGGAGGCCGGAAATCATACTTTAATCAGCATGTTTGTGGCGGGTGGACATGAGGTGGATGACAAAGTTGTAAAGGAAAGACCGGTTGTGGAGCTTTCGGAAGAAACCGTTACTATACGCTACCGAGAAATGATGATAAGCATAGACAGATAGCATTCTTTGTGATGCAAGTTGATGATGAATAAGGAGTGTGGGATATGTACTTTGAACTTTTAAAGGAATGGTGCGATGCTTTACTTAATCTTCAGGTCAGAGAGATCAAACGAAAAGAAATATACGGAGGGATTATGTGCCCCTCCTGTGCCAGAATTCATGGACGATGTGGAGATACAATTTATCCTTTGATGTTCATGACTTCTAAAACCGGAGAAGTAAAATACATGGAAGCCGCCAAATTATTGTTTGATTGGACTGAAAATATGGTTCGACCGGATGGCAGCTACAATAATGATACGAATAGTGATTGGAAGGGTATTACGGTATTTGCAGCGATTCAGCTGGGTGAGGCACTATATTATCATTCGGATTTACTGGATAGTGTTACAAGACAAAGATGGCTGAGGCGGTTTCGGATTTCTGTGGATTATTTGCATGATAATATTGAACGGATTGGTGGTAATATCAATTACCCGGTAACTTGCGCGGCCGCCATGTCAATAGCCTATAAACTCCTCAGGCTTGAAAAATATGCGATTAAGGCTAAAAAGCTTGCCAAGGAGGCACTCCATTATTTTACGGAAGATGGACTACTATATGGGGAGGGAAAGCCTCAGGACGGTACCACAGCTAAGGGCTGCAGACCGGTGGACCTAGGGTATAATGTGGAGGAATCACTTCCGGGATTGATAACCTATGCACTCTATATGGAAGATGAAGAAGTTCTGAATATCGCAGCAAAATCCATGGAGACACATTTATCTTTCATGTTATCGGATGGCGCCTGGGATAACAGCTGGGGTACGCGTAACAATAAATGGAGCTATTGGGGAAGTCGTACCTCGGATGGTTGTCAAGCAGGTTATGGTCTGCTTGCAGAGCACAATCCCATTTTTGCGGAAGCGGTCTATCGTAACACCCTATTGCTAAAGGAATGTACTCATGAGGGCTTGCTGCATGGAGGACCGATGTATCACAGTGCCGGTGAACCTCCCTGTGTGCATCATACCTTCTGCCATGCCAAGGCGATAGCAATTATGCTGGAGCATGGGATCTGTCCTAAATCGAGTGTGATGTTGCCACGAGAGACAGCCTTAGGAGTAACACATTTTCCGTCCATACATGTGAGTCTGGCAGCGAAGGAAGAATGGCGTATGACCATATCCGATTATGATTTTGAATATAGCGAAGAAGGACATGCTACCGGAGGCGCGATAACCCTCTTATGGAATAAGAGATTTGGACCGATATGTGTGGGAACCATGGGAAAATATTATCTGGTAGAGCCAAATAATATGCAGTTGCCAATGTATACAAAAGATATTTGCTTAACCCCTCGCATTGAAACGTGTACAGGCGAGACCTACTACCGCAATATCAATGATAAAGCGGCACGGGTGGAGTATCAGGATGAGGATAATATTACTTTTCATACAAAAGGCAAACTGGTAGATGGCAAACAGAATGGTACCGATCCTTTTGATCTGGAATATATCATGACAGAGGATGCGGTAGAGTTACGAGGAAGTGTTGATGCGGAACATGCCGTATTTTATTTACCGATCATATCTGCCAGCACTGATACGGTGAAGCAGGACTCAGAGAATTGTTATATCGTTACGTCTGCCCGAGGAGAGTTAATTCTTAAGGCAGATCATCCAATCCGGGTGAAAGGCGGCTTTGATAAGAAAATACCCCTCGATCAGGAGGAAGCAGTGGCTCAAGACATTACCCGGGTATTTAATCCTGTAAGCGGCTTTGAGGCGGTTGTTTTTTACCTTAAGTTAGAAACAGGAAAGAAGTTCCGGTTAAAGATTCAGATAAAACCGGCTGCCCTTTCGTATTAGAGAAAATTTAAATATAGTTATTCGAAAGAATATGAAGGCCCCCTTTGCTCGGACGACAATTCCAATCAAAGGGGTTTTTGCTCTTTATAGCTTATTGTTTTTACGGTATTGACTTGGTGAAATACCAAAGCGGGCTTTGAAGAGATGGTGCTTGTAAAAAATGGTTGAAGATGGAATCATATTCATGTAAAATAAATGAATTAAGATAATTCATAATAATTTATTACCAATGTTATAATTGGGAGAAAGGAAAATAATCCTACAACCTCTTAATGGAGGTTACTTGGATTATACATTATATATATGAAATTAATTATTATTCGACATGCAGATCCGGACTATGTCCAGGATTCCCTGACTGAAAAAGGATGGATAGAAGCCGAGCTTTTATCTAATATGATTTCTAAAATGGACGTTAAGGCATTTTATGTATCACCATTAGGAAGAGCGAAAGATACAGCGTCTGTTACATTGAAAAAGATGAACCGTGAAGCGAAGGTTCTATCATGGCTTAGAGAGTTTAATGCGCCAATTATTGATAAAGAATCCGGAGACAAACGAATTCCCTGGGATTGGCTTCCATCTGATTGGACGACGGTCGATGAGTATTATGATAAAAATCTATGGCATACAACTTCAGCAATGCGGTCGGGGAATGTAATAGATGAGGCTACATTTGTTAATTCAGGTCTGGATGAGCTACTCAAAGAACACGGTTATCAGCATGAGGGGAATTTATTTCGTGCTGTCAGACCCAATAATGATACTGTTGTTCTATTCTGTCACTTTGGAGTAGAATGCATAATTTTAGGCCATTTACTTGGTATCTCACCAATGGTTTTATGGCATGGATTTTGTGCAGCTCCTTCCTCGGTTACTACTTTGATTACGGAAGAGCGTAGAGAAGGCGTAGCCTATTTTCGAATGAGTTCTTTTGGCGATATTTCACATTTATATGCATTTGGTGAACAGCCGGCATTTGCAGCAAGGTTTTGTGAGATGTTTGAGAATACGGATGAACGCCATGACTAATGGTATAATATGGGAGAAGGTATAGTGCTATTCGATCTTATTCATAAAATCCCGTGGTGCAACTCCGGTCACCTTTTTGAATACGCGGCTAAAGTAAAAAGCACTTTCAAATCCAAGAATATCGGATATCTCATAGATTTTAAGGTCACTGCTCGCCATTATTTTTTTGGCTGCATCGATTTTACTTTGGTTGATATAATCAGTAAATCCAACATCGTTATATTTAGAGAAAAGGACGCTAAGGTAATTAGGACTAATATTAAATACTTCGGCAACTTTATTCAGAGTGAGTTTTTCCTCAACATGATCGGTGATGTATTTCTTCATATTCATAACAATGTGATTCTTATAATCTTTGTTGTGTGTGGCAAAGCTTTCACACAGACCATCGCGAAATATGGTCAGCCATTCCAGAATCTGCTCTACATTTGTTAATTCATAAAGAGACCGATAGCTGTTATGTCTGTTCTTGAAGATTTCAGACACGATCTTTTCTCCGTTATTCAGAAGAGAAAGGGACAGATAGAGAATATTGCCGGCGGCATCCAAAGCCTGTACATAATGAGTCGAATGATTTTCAAATAGTTCCACAACGGATGTAAAGATGTCATAGAGTGCCTTTTCGTCAAATTCAGCATAGGCTCTACGGATATCTTCTTTAAATAAGGACATATTAAAGACATTTTTGAGCGGCTTATCGTATGAAGTATCTTCCACAAAAAGAATGGGCTTTTCAAGATTTATCTGAGTGAAAATCTGTTTGGCATCCTGAAAGGATGAGGCAATCTGCATCGGTGTCTTAACAACAGCACCGACACTTGCGAATATCATAACACTATAATAATTAAAGAGCATAGTAGAAACTTGCTCCAAAGTATTATTAATTATACTTTTATATTCATTGTGTATGCTCTTATCAAGAAAGAATATAATTGCAAAGTGCTTCGTATCAAGTGACAGGACATGGCAGGGAACATATTTGGCAGTCAGCTCACGGGCTATCTGCAGGCTGCTGGTATACAGGTTAAGCCGTTTTTCTGCCGGCATATCATTTAACTTTTCACTGTACAGTTTTACGTAACTTACAGCAAAAGCTTCATAATCAAAATTTAAATTAAGATTTTGCGACTGAGTTTTAAAATGATCTTCCGATTCTAACAGATTCAGAATTAGCCTTGTGTAAAACTGTTCTTTTAAAAGGTAAATGCTGCTTAAGGAGGAATCAGACGAACTTGTGGAAGCCTGATGCTTGGTTACGATACTGATCGCGCGTGTTAGGGCTGTCCCGAGGACCTCCGGTGTTAGCTCTAATTTGATCAAATAATCAACAACCTGATAAGTGAGGGCTTCTTTTACGAATTGAAATTCTTCATAGCTGGTAAGGATGATAAATATGGGCAATAACCGGCCTTCCTCATAACACTTTTTGGCGAGTTCAAGTCCGCTCATCACAGGCATCTTGATATCTGTAATAACAATGTCAGGAGAATATTCAATTATCATATCATAGGCAACGGCACCGTTCATGGCAGTTCCCACAATGTTGATATCGTAATTGCCATTGACCAACATAGATTTAATGCCTGCTTGAACTAAAGGTTCATCATCAGCTATTAATAAATTAATCATATTAACCTCCATTCTGATACGACTCAATCCGAATTATTTATTTGGAACGGTAAAAGGATGGATACCGTCGTAAATTCTCCGAGTTTGCTTGCTACGGATAATCCATATTTAGCGCCAAATTCGTATTGTAAGCGTTTGTGAACATTGCTGATACCGATTTCCTTGAAGAAGGATGACTCTGTCTGCAACTCATTATCGATCAGATGATCCGCCATATCAGAATCCATACCCACTCCATCATCGGTAACATCAATATGAATATCCGTATTTTCATCCTGATAGATATGGATTTCTATGGTTCCGGCACTTCCTTTCGGTCCGATACCGTGAAAAATAGCATTTTCTACAATGGGTTGTAGGGTGAAATTCAATATATTACAGGAAGTTAGAGCTTCCTCTTCAATCGTATAATGAAGTGTAATAGTTCCTCCATAACGATATTGCTGTATGGTAAAATAATCATTGAGTAACGAGATTTCATGTTTTATATTTACCAGGTTGGTTGTTCCTTTGGAGATATCTTTTAATAATCGGGATAAGGAAGTAGTCATTTCCGCGATACCGGGAGCATTCTGAATGGTAGCCATCCATTTAATGGAGTTCAAGGTGTTATATAAGAAATGCGGGTTGATTTGACTCTGTAGCATTTTATATTCATAATCCTTTTTCTGCCGTTCATCTTCAATTCTTTGATGCATTAAAGACTGCACATTTTCTGATAAATCATTGATATTTTTTCCGATTTCACCAAGTTCATGCTCCCATTCTGTGGAAGGATCCCTCTCAAAGTCACCGTTCTCTATTCGTTTCATACGTTCCTGAAGTTTCTTTACAGGAACATTAACTGTTTTGGATAAAAATAACGACAGCATGATGCCTATAAAACTGGAAGCAGCAAGTATGATCAATGCAATTAAGAGAAATGTCCGAAAGATAATCTTCGATAACACTGTCTCATCGAGGCTTTCGGTTACATACCAGCCATCTGTATCGAGTGGACGTGTTATCATGATAGATGTCCCGACCCCATTGCTATTACGAACTTTATGAATGATGGTATCATTGCTTAATGCAAGTTCGGACAAGTCTTCAATCAATTCAAATTGGTTGGTATGTGGAACTAAGGTATTGTCCATGTACTGATATTGGAGATCACCAATCCGGAAGAAAAAATGGCTGTCTGTTTCGGACAGATAATTATGGATGGGACCGGTAATTACAGTTGGAGACATTTCCGTAAAAATATATCCGATTTCACCCGCTTTGTGGGGGTGTCCGATTGGGTGAACGAAGGGTATCATGGGGACCTGCTTGGTGGTGAAGAAGGGATCCATTAACATTCCTGTTAATACTTCACCGGGGTTGGAATGAAGCGTCTCAAAATAAGGCAGTGACAGTATCGCATCTGCTGAAACGGCAATAGTGGAATAGGGTGATTCTACAACTTGTATGATATCGCTACGGGATTTACCGATTACTACTAATCGAATTAATTGGGAGGGAAGTGAGGCATTTGATGTATATGTTTCCATTACAAAATCATGAGCTTCTCGCTTTATGCTGTTGCTGCCATTTTCCTCCTCCAATGCAAAATTTCTAATTTTACTGCTGATCTGGCAGGACCGGATAAAGCCCTTAATCCCGTTAATATTGGAGTCGATGGAGGAACATAAGAAGGAAAGCTTAGTTTCTGATGTCTGGATCAATGTCTGTTGAAGGTTGGAGGATACGACAATATAACTGATTGATGTTATAATGGTACTTATTATAACAATCAGAGAGATAGTACTTAATAATATACGGGCGCGTATTGTATGAAAAGATTTGGATAGTATATTGTTCATAGAAATCTCCATTCTGCCGCAAACCCGCGAATTTGAGTGGCAGCACAAATTTACCGTATGGAGAAACTTAATTTTCCATACTAAGTCTAATCTGCCTGCCCTTTGAGGTGTGAATAAATGCTTTTTATTAATTCACACTAACTTATCAAGTCTATCCTTTTATATATGAATTAATTTTTTTTATTAATTCATACTATGGTTATGAATGTATTTTAGCACACGGCAAGTTCATTTGAAAGGTGAAATGAACAATTCATAGTGCAAACGGCAAAGGTAAATAAATAGTATATGTGATTCAAAAAAAGTATAGCTTTTAATTATAAGATGTGAAAGGATTATGTAGGAAATATTAATATAATTCATGTAAAAGAGAAAGAAAAATTAATATACTAGATGTACAGTAATGCTATTGGATATGCAAGCATTATATATTAAAGGAAATTAAAGGGAGGAATTGATTTATGAAGAGAAAGTTTTTAACCGTTCTACTTGCAGTATCAATGTTGGCTACACTTTTGACCGGATGTGGTACCAAACCGGCTGAGACACCGGATAAGGAAGGAACAGAAGGTACTGTGACAGAAACACCATCAGAAGTTACTGCGACAGAAGCACCAGAGGCAGAAAGTGAAGCAATCACTTTGAAATGGGCAATCTGGGATAAGGATATCACACCTTATTGGGTAGCAATAAAGGATGCATATGAAGCAGCGAATACGAATGTAACAATTGAATTAACAGATTTAGGTTCCACAGATTATATGACAGTACTTGCTACGGAACTATCCGGTAATGGTTCTGACTTTGACGTAGTTACGATCAAAGATGTTCCTGGTTATGCAACACTCGTTTCTAAGAATACATTAGAACCTCTGGATAGTTATATCTCCGGAGCTGGAATTGATATCAGCCAGTATGGCGGCGTTGACAGTCAGATTAGTGTAAATGGAAGTCTTTATGAACTTCCTTTTAGAAATGATTTCTGGGTAATCTATTATAACAAAGATATCTTTGATGCTGCAGGAGTTGCTTATCCTACGAATGACATGACCTTCGCAGAATATGATGCCCTTGCAAGACAGGTTGCAAATCCTACCTTTGGTTCACAGGTTTATGGTTCACATTATCATACCTGGAGAAGTGCCGTTCAGTTATTCGGTGTACTTGATGGACAGCATTCTATCTTAGATGGCAAATATGATTTCTTCAAACCTTATTATGAAATGGTATTAAAAGAAGAAGATGACCAGATTAGCAGAAATTATGCTGATTTGAGTGCAGAAGGTTTGCATTACTCTGCAGCATTCTCCGGTGGTGATGTTGCGATGATGAATATGGGTTCTTGGTTTATCTCCACACTGATTGCAAATATTAAGAGTGGTGAATATGATGCTTCCCTTTGCGGCAACTGGGGTCTTGTGAAATATCCTCATGCAGAAGGCGTGGAAGCAGGCTCTACCCTCGGTACAATTACAGGTCTCGCTGTAACAAGTGTATCGGATCAGAAACAGGCAGCCTTTGATTTCGTTAATTGGGTGTCCGGCGGGGAAGGCGCAAAGGTTATGGCTGAAAATGGTAACTTCCCGGCACTTATGAATGAAGAGGTTACCGGTATTATCTCAGGATTAGAAGGTTTCCCGACAGACGTAGAAAGCAAGGAAGCACTGAATGTATCCAACTTGTATTTGGAGGTTCCTTATGCTGAAAACGTATCTGAGATCAATAACGTTCTCGATACCTACCATAAATCCATTATGAACCGTGAGATCACCATTGATGAAGGTATTGCCTCAATGAATAC
>JAQZBA010000427.1 GCA_029239365.1 Herbinix sp.
GGTACAGATGATTTTCCAAGACCCTTTTTCCTCACTAAATCCATTGCATAATATATATTATCATTTGGAGAGGCCACTTAAGTTATACCATCCTTCCGATAAGATAACCATGAAGAAGCAGATGGATGAGTATTTGACTTTGGTAGGGCTAGTTCCGCCGGAAGAACAAGGAAGCAAAAATCCTCATCAGCTGTCTGGTGGGCAAAGACAAAGAGCATATTTAGCAAGAATATTATCTGTAGGTGCAGAGGTTATCTTTGCGGATGAGCCAACATCAATGTTAGACGTATCGATTCGGCTGGGTATTCTAAATCTTATGAATAAACTGAAAAAAGAAAAGAACAAATCTTTCGTTTATATTACGCATGATATAGCCACTGCACGATATTTTGCTGATAGAATTATCGTGTTGTACGCTGGGCATATGGTTGAATGGGGTGATGTTAATAAGGTTATTGTCACTCCGGCGCATCCTTATACAAAGCTTTTGGTTGCAGCTGCTCCGGATCCGGAAAGAGAAGGAGTTGTAGAATTGCCAGTATTAAAAGATAAAGAATCTGAAGTTACTTTTTGGACACCGGAAAGCAAAGGATGCCCATTTAAAAGCCGTTGTCCTGTTGCAGAAGAGAGGTGCTCGAAGGAATTGCCACCGGTAAGAGAAGTTAGCGACGGACAATTTATTCGATGTTTCCATTCGTTAACCTGAGGCGCATACAGGTTAATCTGAAAAATATTGGAGCGCAGATATAACTGCGTTCCAGGCTCTGCGTCACTGACGCATACAAAAAGCTCCTGGGAGTATACTCCCAAGGAGCTTTGCTTATGCATCGAAAGCACTCCGTGCAGGTCGCGCACCTGCAATCATTTCTGGCAACTTAAGGTAATATTTCGGGAACTAGGGATTGTGCGCTTGATGGAATTGGATATTTCTGCTATGTTTGTAGTAGATTGGAAGAAGGGGTGAGATAGTGAAGGTTGTTATTAATACGGATCGTAATAGTAAGGACATCGAGGTAGCCATTACCTGCAACCAGCTGACACCGGAGATAGAGAGAATTGTGTCGATGCTTCGTATGCTTGACATGCAGCTGACAGGGATCAAGGGTGGGGAGACCTTTATCATCGATACTTCCAAGGTTCTCTACATCGATACGGTTGATAAGAAAGCATTTATCTACACGAAGGATAATGTATATGAGACTAACCTTCGACTGCATGAGCTGGAGGAGCAATTGATGCGAGGCGGTTTCTTCCGGGCGAGTAAATCCTGCATTATCAATTTCAAACAGATTACATCTTTGAAAGCAGATGTGGACAGGAAGATCCGGGTTACGATGAGTAACGGCGAGCGGTTGATGATATCGCGGCAATATGCTGATTATGTGAAAGAAAGATTGGGGGTCAAATAAATGGAGGATCGTAAAACAATATTTGATTATATCGCACAGGTATTCTGTATCTTCGGTATTTCCATGATTATTATGATGTGCTTCTCTGTCATAGTCGGAGATGCGGCGAAGGGTTATTCTGTGATGTTTGCAACGGGAGGAGCCGGGGTCCCCGTCCCGATTATGGCACAGTTTCTACTGCTATCTGCGATTAATGTTGCGCTGCGCTATGTATTCCTGACCGATAAGCTGATTAAGCATATGTCTGCAGTTAAGCGTATCTTGTGTACCGTATTGTCGGTGCTACTGACGGTGATTGCATGTATTATACTTTTTGGATGGTTTCCGGTTAATCTGTGGCAGGCGTGGTTGCTTTTCCTGGGAAGCTTCGCAGTGTGCTTCTCTATCGGTACTTTTATCACTACAGTGAAGAATAATATGGAGAATAAGATGCTGGCGGAAGGCCTGGCTAAAATGAAGGAGCAATGGGGGGAAGAGAATGGAACAGAGGAATAGGATTGTAACGGATCATATTACAATGAGCTTTGGTGAGAATACGGTTTTACAAAATATCAGTCTTACGATTGGTGAAGGAGAGATCTTCGGACTCTTAGGGCCCTCGGGTGCAGGAAAGACAACGTTGATTAAGCTACTGACGGGTCAGCTAAAGCAGGTGGGTGGAACAGCGCAGGTACTTGGGATGGATAACAGAGCGATCACCAGTGAGGGGTATGCGAAGATTGGAATGGTATTAGATAATACAGGATTATACGAACGATTGACTTGCCGCGATAATTTGGCGTTATTTACGGAGATCTACGGGATACCTAAGACCAATATTGACCTGGTGCTTAAGAAGGTAGACCTGGCAGAGGCAGCAAAGCGCCCGGTGCATAAGCTTTCCAAGGGTATGAAGCAGAGACTTGCGTTGGCTAGAGCAATCATGCATGGACCGGAGCTACTATTTCTGGATGAACCTACCAGCGGACTGGATCCCGCAACCGCAACCTATATCCATCAACTGATATTAGAGGAGCGAGCGAAGGGAACAGCCATCTTCCTGACGACACATAACATGGAGGAAGCGACTAAGCTGTGTGATAATGTGGCTCTATTGAATAAGGGTGAGATTGTAGAATATGGTTGCCCGATGGAGATATGTCGTAAGCATAATAATCAGAATAAGATTCAGATCCTTCTTAAGAGCGGAGAGACATTCCTCCTACAGAATGATGCTTCCTCAGCCGAGATGATCTCGAATTATTTTAAGGAGAATGCAGTTGAAAGTATACATTCCTCAGAACCTAACTTGGAAACAGTATTTATGGAGCTAACAGGAAGGAAGTT
>JAQZBA010000077.1 GCA_029239365.1 Herbinix sp.
TTGATTTTATGATAGAGCAGGAGGTTAGTAATCTGAAGCCCGGTGATTATAATTTTAGTATCTTCCTTCAAGGTGGAGATGCCACTAATCCGGTCATGAGTATCTATGCGATTGCGGACGGTGTCACCTATACGATGGATACCGGTGTAGATGGCTGGGCGAACTGGCAGAATCCGAAGATTGAGAACATAAAAGTAGAGAGTGGTACGGTGTTAATCGGAGCTGCGATACAATGCGATGCGAAGGGTTGGGGTACCTTGGATGATTTCTATCTGTCCCCGGTGGAAGACAAATAATTAAGGATTGAAAAAGATCTATCACGAATACATTTACTGCATAGTGACAGGCCGAGTGATCAAACTCTGTAGAGGGGTTTGATCACTCGGCCTGTTTCTTTTGGTTCATTGCATGTGAGATGATTAAGCAATTCATTGTAATTCGAATATGCAAGTCTACTTCATTAATGTTTATATCTATTCTCCATGGATTTTACATAATTAAGAAAATCAAATCTATTATTGTATTTAATTGTTTTTATTATAATAGATATGATCTCCAGGAAATAGATTATCACCAGGAAGATCACGAAATTGTCGATAATTAAATCCCAGGAAGCAATTGCGGAGAAGTTAAAATTAAGGTGGAAGGCTGAGTTAATCTGTTCTGCAAAGTTCACATTCCAGATGTCGAATCTGGTGAAAACAATGATAGTCAGGATGGTGCTGATCGTATTAATAATGAAGACAAAAATGGCATAGGGGATAGAATATCTACGGTCTACCAACTCCCAGATGTTTTTGAGAAGTCCAAGCCCCATAATCATTAAGAAGAGTGGAAGAACAACTCGTATCGTATCCAGGTTGAATACCGGTATAGCTTTCAATCCGCCGTCATCATAGAAAGCGCCAATTAATTGAGGAGCAAAGGTAAACAGCACCATACATAGAATAGTGAAGATAATTCCGGCAATTGGTTCGCCGATTGGAATATTCGCTTGTTTGGTCGGAACTGGAGGAAGCTCATCCACCTCCCAATCCGGAAGGAGTTCTTTCAGATTGACACCTTTCCATTCGAATAAAGCAAATAATATAGTAACGAATGCAAATGCCATCACTGCGCTGCCAATCATACTACCGAACCAATTCCCTAGATAGCTGTACCAGATGTGATCATAAGAAGTAATAAGTTCCAGGATAGTTACGATGCACATTCCTAAGAGTGTAGCACCTAATACAATTTTGAGAACAAACAGGTATGCGGGAAAGAGCTCCGGGCTGATCAGGTACCTAGAAGTATCACGGTATTTCTCTGCGAGGGCCGATGGACTACCAAGTTCCGTTAATACAGCTTTCAGATCTTCCTTGGTGGCAGTAGTGCCAGGTGTTCGAGCTTCCAACATATCATAAATCAATGTACGTAATTCATTCTCAAGATCTTTCTTCGTCATTGGGTTCATATGTTTTGTTACCTGATAGATGTAACGGTTTATCATATCATCAACATATTCATAAGGTTGGTTATTCATTGTTCTTATCCTCCTTCATTAATTTCGTCATATTAACTACCATCTTATTCCACTCACCTTTTAGCTGAACGTATACCTCGCTGCCCAGATCCGTAAGCATGTAATACTTTCTTGGTTTGGCTCCGGAGGTCTCCCATTCGCTCTTTAATAATCCCTGCTTTTCTAATCGTCGTAATAGAGGGTAAAGGGTATTGGCTTCGATTGGGACCTCATTCCCACTTAACTCTTGGACTAAGGAATAACCGTAGGTCGGTGCTGACAACTGACATAGCACACTAAGTACGATGGTTCCACGTCTTAGCTCGAGCAGAAGACCGGATAATATTTCTTCCTTTTTTGCCATGAAATCCTCCTATCTATATTTTGTTGCGTTTGCATAAGCAATTGTTATGATGTTGATATCATTATACTGTACGACGCACAATAATGTCAATACAATATTAATACAAAGATAAATTTATTTTTATTTTACATCCCAAGGATCAGCAGTTACTGAATGAATGGAAACAATAATTTGTGGAATTTAGGGCATGGATATAGTAAGCAAAATACAAGGAGAGATAAGAATAGAGAATTACAGATTATACATATGAAACGACTGTGATACTGTCATTACATCTAACTAATAATCGGTTTCAGTAGGGAAGGAGTGCGGTGTTGCATCGTACGCCACTGAGCCTATCGTTTTTCTATAAGCGGAGGGTGTTACTTTCAAGATACTTATAAACACACGATTATAGTAGCTGATGTTATTAAAACCACATAGTGTAGCGATTTCAACTACTTTTTTTGTTGAGTGGCTCAAATACTCACAGCTTTTCAATATTCGATATCGGTTTATATAGCTAAATGGCGTAAACCCAGTCAACTTCTTGAATAGGCGACAAAACTGACCTTCGCTTAGGCTCGATAAAGTTGCAAGATCACTCAATGCAATCTCTGTATCGTATGAACTATGGATATATCGAATGGATGCTTCCAACTGCTTCAGATTACGTGAAATGCTATTGGGTATTTGTGTTTTTGATAGATGGTTATTGTATAGTAATTGCCAAATCATAAAAAGCATACCATGAACTTGCAACTCCCATTGATCCATGGTATTCGTAACTAAATCAAATATAGATCTCAAATATTGAAGAGTACATTTTTGCCATAGGATAGTAGGTTTCAAATGTAGTGAAAAGCGCCAACCGCTATGCTGAAGTGGCTGTATATATTTTAAATAGTGAGGACCGGTAAAAGCATCGAAAAAATAGGATGGAGTAAAAACAAATGCGTAGTATTCACAAGTGCTTTTATTCTTGTTTATTGCCATATGTAAATGATTTGGAGGAATCAGAATAGCCTCACCCGCTTTGATATGATATTCCCGTTCTTCTATATAGAAAGTTGCTTCTCCCTGCTCGAGATAAAAAAATTCTATTTCATTATGCCAGTGCTGATATAAAGCTAAATCACAGTCAGGAGAAATTAATGTATGGTGAAATGAAAAGGGGCGAGATTGTGTCTCGTGGAGAATATTCTCTAATAATAGGGGATTAGGATTGCCGGACATTATGAACTCCCTTCGTGATAAGACTTGCGATTATATGAATAACATAAATTGTAAATCGAGATGCAACACTCCCGATTCCAGATTGAGTTATAATTATCGATAAGAATATATAAAAATCAAAATAGTATCAGTATTACTCAATTATGTTAAAGATTATTAGTCTGATTGTCAATATAATTATAGCAGGAGATGCCTTAAGGATGAAAAGCAAAGATACATAAGTAGATTATTAATGTAGATATATATCGATTCGTAAATAGAAGTAATGGCAGCGCAAAGTCATCGGATTTGGGAAAGTCTAGTAACGTCAATATAAGAATATTTAATTAGGGAGAAGAATATGGGAAAAATAACATTAACACAAAATGGAATTATTTTTGAACGAAGAGATGAACTAACAATAATTGAGTCGTATGGTCCCAATTGCCTGCGTTTACGTTCAACCCGTAATGGCAAGATATCGGATGAGAAGTGGACTTTGCTACCTCCTAAAACAGATCATAATGTAATTGTCCGGGGAGATCATTCCCAGGCCTCCATCACAAACGGTGATATCTGTGTTACCATTACCGATGGGAGTGGATGGGAAAGCTGTAAGATAACCTATTACCGCAAAGGAAAGCAAATACTAAGCTCACGGGAAGAAGGCGACCCGGTTTCTCGCTTTACGCATTTAGGAGGTAATAATTATAAGGTAAAAGCAATCTTTGACAGTAATCAGGAGGAACATATCTATGGTTTAGGTCAGGAGCAGGAAGATCAATTTGATCGCAAGGGTTGCACCTGTAATATAATCCATTACAATACAAAATCTACATTACCGGTGATCTATTCTTCCCTCGGCTACGGCTTCCTATGGAATAATCCATCCCCTGGTTATTGTGAAACAACATTGAACCATACTCTATGGTGCTCTGAGAATGCATATCAGATTGATTACTTGATTTTTACGGGTGATAAACCTGCTGATGTCCTAAAAATCTACAGCGACCTAAGTGGTTACGCACCAAAATTTCCTGAATGGGCAGCAGGCTTCTGGCAATGTAAATTGCGATATGAGAGTCAGGAGGATCTGCTGGCAGTGGCCAGGGAATACCATAAAAGAGAGATTCCACTTGCGGCAATCGTAATTGATTATTTCCACTGGACCGAACAGGGTGAATGGAAGTTTGATCCTAAGTATTGGCCTGATCCGAAAGCGATGTGTGAGGAACTGGAAGCCTTAGGTGTCAATCCGGTTGTTTCAATTTGGCCGACAATCAATCCGAATAGCGAGAACTACACTGCTATGGATAATGAGAATATGTTGGTACGGACAGAAAATGGGCAATACGGTACCTTCAATTTCTATGGTCAGCAAACCTTTATTGATGTGACTAATCCCAAAACAGGACCCTTTGTTTGGGAAAAGATTAGGGAGAATTATTATAAGTATGGCATCAAAACCTTTTGGCTTGATGAGGCGGAACCTGAGGTGCATCCGCAGCAGTTTGATAATCTGCATTTTTATGTCGGAAATGGTGCACAGACGGCCTTACTATATCCTTATTATTATTCGAAAATGTTTTATGAGGGTTTAAAATCAGAAGGAGAAGAGGAAATTGTAGTACTTACCCGTGCGGCATATCCGGGCAGTCAAAAATTTGGCGCTATTGTTTGGAACGGAGATATCCCATCTACATTTAAGGCACTCCGACAAAGTGTTACCAGTGGACTTTCCATGTCCATGAGTGGTATTCCATGGTGGAACAGTGACATAGGAGGTTTCCATTCAGGAGATATTGAAAGTGATTACTTTAGAGAGCTGATTGTAAGATGGTTTCAATTCGGTTTATTCTCCCCGGTGATGCGTCTTCATGGTGCACGAAATAGGACGACCAATCAGGTGGATCGTCATCCCGGGGTAAAGGAGAGAAGTGGTGGTGACAATGAGATCTGGAGCTTTGGAGAACAGAATTATCCAATTTTAAAAAACATAATTTTATTACGTGAGCGACTCAGACCTTATATTATGAGGTATATGAATAGATCCACTGCGACCGGAGCTCCTATCATGCGACCGATGTTTTTTGACTTTTATGAAGATGAACATTGCTATCGACTGGAGGATCAATATATGTTCGGAGAAAACATACTATTTGCACCAATCCTAGAACAGGGAGTGAGAGAACGTAACGTATACTTACCGAAGGGTACCTGGGTTAATAGTAACGATACAAGCACTTATGAAGGAGAACAGACTATAAGTGTGAAAGCTGAAATCAATCAATTTATTGCTTTTATTAAGAGTGGCAGTGAGGTACTTGACATCTTCGGGTAACAGGTAAAACTGATACTAAATGAATATATTTATTTCAATAAAAGTGATCCACACTACACAGAAGAAATCGGAGGAGCTATATGAATGAACTGCAACAGAATTCCTTAATTATGATTTATACAAGAAAGCCAAAGGATGAATATACGGAGTCTCTAAGTAACAGTATCCATTTTGCTTACACTGATGGGATTGGTGATTTTCAACCGCTAAATCAGAATTATGGAATATTATTTGCATTAGCAACCGTGGATGAACAAAACGTGATTCATGAAAAAGGACTAAAAAATCCATATCTCTTCCGTATGGAAGACGGTACCTTCGGTATCATTGCCATCAGAGTGGACAATGAGGGAGAGGATGACTTAGAAAGTAAAGGTCATATTCTGTTGTGGACATCGAAAGATCTGATTACTTTCAGGTACTGTGGTCTAGTAAAACTACAGGAGGATTTGTTTGTCAAAGAAGCGATTTGCGAATGGAATCATAGCAAGCAGGCTTATGAAGTTCGCTGGAAGGACAATGATGGCAACCGCTACATAAGCACATTACAGGAGCTTACACATCCTGGTTGTATCACGGTTGCTACACCAGGAGATAACTATGCAAAGGAACAACGAACGGTTGATCTACCCGATATCAACCAGGGGAATATCATCAAGGTAGACAGCGAGACCGGAAGAAAGGTTCAAAAACACTGGTTTCCTATATACAACACGGATATTCGCGTACCGGAGAGCGTAAGCATATCCTCAATGCAGCAGCTTCAAAGGATAAAGGCAACAGCAGTTTACTCGGATGGCTCAACTTCTGATAAGAGGGTGCAGTGGGATGGCAAGGAGATTGATTTTTCAGTACCGGGAGTTTATAACGTCAAAGGTAAGGTCTTACCCAAGACATATCCTTTCCCTTTGGCATCCGGGTATGCTGATCCGGTGATTTTACCATGGGATAATAAATATTATTACATTGCAACCAATGACAATGCAGATGATATCGGGATGTATGTGCGAGAAGGAGATACGATAGAGGATCTATTTAACCCGGGTTTCAAAGAAAGCATTATTCTGAATGTGGATGATGAAAAGGGTTTTATTCAGACCTTCTGGGCGCCGGAATTTCATTTGATAGGAAATGAGTTATATATACTTTTTGCAATTAGTGGAAAGGTATGGGGACCTCAGTGCCATATGATGAAATTAAAAAAAGGCGGTAATATCATGAAGCCGGAGGATTGGGAGACACCGGTTCGTAATATGCGTGTTGACAAGACATTTCTGGCACAGGACGGTATCACTCTGGATATGACCTATTTCAAAGTGAAAGGTACTTCCTACGTTGTATGGTCCTACCGGAAAGGAATCGGAACACCGCTTGACACGGGTTCTATGATATATATTGCTACAGTGGATGAGAATAATCCAACCGTGTTGACGAGCGAACCTATATTGCTTACACGCCCCTTATATGGCTGGGAAAATATACAGGGGACTATTAATAATGAAGGACCATATGCACTAGTAACAGATCGTATGGTATACATAACATACTCAGGTGGGGCAGCCGGAGGATATACCTATTCGATCGGACTTTTAAGTATTCCGTGCAGCAGTAATCTGTTAGATATGAATGAATGGAAGAAAGCAAGTACACCGGTATTATCCTATTATTCTATGGAGGGGATTTATGGTCCGGGGCACAGCTCCTTTTTTAGAGATTATGATGGAGAGGTCAAGATAATGTATCATGGGGAAGTGAAGATAGCGGCTCAGGATACAAGATGTACCGGGTTGCATAGGGTTCATTTTAATGTAGACGGGGATCCTGTTTTTCATGTCTCGAAGGAACGGGATTTAAAACCGGAGTTGGAAGATGTATCGCTGAAAGTAGTGGTAGTATAAGAAGACCATCTTTGAATTCTTCCTTAGATACAGAGAATCTATTATGAAAAGTTTAGGATAATTCAGCTTGTGCTGTGTATAAATCATTGTTTCATACTATTTAATCTTATATAATGGGATTTATTGATTCCATATTTCGATTCCTATGCTCTTGTCCTTGATCATTATTCCGTTTATGAGGAGTATGATAGATACAATCTGAAGGGTCTCGTCATACTTGGAAAGCTTTTACCGTGATAGTATCAAAATAGCGGTACTCATAATTACATCAAAAGGAGTAAATAAAAATGAAAAAACAAGGACTAAATCCTTACCTTCCATCCTGGGAGTATATCCCTGACGGCGAACCATATGTTTTTAATAACAGAGTCTATATCTATGGATCACATGACTGTTTTAACGGATATGCTTATTGTCTTAATGATTATGTGTGTTGGTCTGCACCGGAGGAGGACCTTTCTGACTGGCGTTATGAAGGTGTAATATACAAAGCAACCGACGTACAGCATAATCAAGACCGTGATAGTTGCCTCTATGCTCCGGATGTAGCACTTGGTCCGGATGGAAGATACTATTTGTATTATGTAGATAGCAAGCGATCGATCGTATCCGTTGCTGTTTGTGATACACCTGCCGGTAAATATGAATTCTACGGTTATGTACATTATTCTGACGGAACGAATTTGGGTGAGAGAGCGGGTGACGAACCCCAGTTTGATCCGGGAGTATTGCTTGAAGATAATAGGGTATATCTTTATACAGGTTTCTGCGGGAGAGGTGACAAATCCAGAAGTGGGGCTATGGCAACTGTGCTCGGACCGGATATGATAACAATTATTGAGGACCCGTTAATTGTAGCACCAAGCCAGCCTTATAGTGAAGGAAGCGGCTTTGAAGGTCACGAGTTTTTCGAGGCTCCATCCATTCGAAAGCATGGGGATACCTATTATTTAGTTTATTCTTCTATTCTTATGCATGAATTATGCTATGCGACCAGTAAGTATCCTACCAAGGGATTTGAATACAAAGGTGTTATTATCAGTAATTGTGATTTGCTAATTGATACCTATAAGCCTGCCGACAAGCCGATGTTTTATGGAGGTAATAATCATGGTAGCATTGTTGAAATCAATGAAAAATGGTACATCTTCTATCATAGACATACAAACGGAACCAATTACAGCAGGCAGGGTTGTATCGAAAAGATAGAATTTCTTGAGGATGGGACAATACCACAAGTAGAACTTACCTCCTGTGGTCCGAATCAAGGTCCTTTAGTGGGACGAGGAGAATATCCGGCCTATCTGGCTTGTAACTTATTCTGTGAGGAAGAATCGATTTATACTGATTTTACAGGGTCATGGATGAATAATCAATTTCCGAAGATTACCCAGGATGGAAAAGACGGCGATGAAGAGATAGGCTATATTCAGAACATGAAGTACTCAGCCACTGCAGGTTTTAAGTATTTTGACTGCAAAGGAATTAAAAAGATTAAGATCAAAGTACGTGGTTATTGCCATGGTGATTTTGAAGTAAAAACATCCTGGAATGGTACTGCGCTCTGTTCAATCCCGATTGGATTCTCAAATGTATGGAAAGAATATTCCTCCGAGATAGCAATTCCTGATGGTATTCAAGCAATATATATAACTTATAAAGGTAAAGGAAGTGCAAGCCTGGCATCCTTTACTTTAGAATAGATTGGTAATAGAACCAATCAGTAGTGATTCGGGAATAAATATGACAAATAGTCAAGGAGTTAAAAGGGCAGGAGCCTTCAAAAATAATATCCAAAAATCAAGTAATTCCTAAGTAATGATAACAGGAATTACTTGATTTTTTTATGAACCATAGCAAATTGGTTGAGGAGATCTGTCACGTTCACCTTGAGATAGATCAGTTTGATAACACGATATATCATTGTTTATAAACCTGATATATTGTATACTTTATATAAGTATGTCTAGTTTTTTTGAATAAGAAAGAACTTGTTACGTCCATTATAATTAATAAGCGTTCGGTACCTATTATTTGAATATAGTGTGGAGGAATAATAATGAATCATATCAGATATGTAGAATATGATGCTACACATTCAAGTGACTTTATATTTGATGTTCCGGAAGGTCATGATTGCTGGCTTCTAGTGTTGACTAAGACACCGGCTATTTTTTTGGTGGATAATGATTTAAGAGAATACCCTTCGAATTGCGCAATACTGTATAAGCCAAACCATAGAATATATTATCGCGCATGTGGTGAAATCTATATCAATGATTGGATACGTTTTGATACGGATGAAACCTATGTAACTACTTCACCTATTACTAGTGGGGAGCCCTTTGTAATTCATGATCCCTCTTATTGTCATAAATTATATCAATTACTGGTGTCGGAACATATATTAAGCAATAATTATAAGGAGATTTCAATCGATAATTTATTAAGAATATTATTTAATAAGCTATTGGAGTCTTTTCATTATAAACCGGTATCTCCTTTATATAAAAATCTAAATGAACTAAAAAAGGAGATATACCGCCAACCAAATTCCCAATGGACAGTTTCAAAAATGGCAGAGAAACTAAATATTAGCGTCGGTTACCTAGAGGAGATCTATAAGAATACCTTTGGCGTTACCTGTATGGATGATGTTATTAGCAGCCGAATTAATCTGGCAAAGAAATATTTGCTGTATGATCATTATACAATTGCCGAAATTGTCACTTTATGTGGATATCGTAATATGGAGCATTTCTTTCGTCAATTCAAAAAAATCACAGGCGTTACTCCAAATCGTTTTCGCAATAGTCCTTATCAGAGCGACAGCAACATAATAAGCAGTGAATAACTAGTGCTTCAAAGATTTGGAATTGATGCATGACATTATGATATAAAGGCTCTATATGATTCAAAAGTTGTATATAGGGAGTTTTTCGTAAAAGAATAAAGCCTGTGTCCGGCTATAAAATATGGAGTTTTATGTAGGACAGACTTTTAATTTATTTGCTAATTCTATGATCCTATGAATATTACGAAGACATTGAATTATACTAAAGAAGTGAAGGAAGAACAAAGTCAAGAATATAAAAAAATATGCATAAAATATTAATTTTATAATTAGTTTATTAAATTTACAAATTGTTATTGTAATATTTATAAAAAGGAATTATAATAAGAAAAGGAATTAGATTCCTGTTCTTTCATGTAGGAAGGAATACAGCTTTCCTACACCAAACTCAAAAGGAAAGATATTTACACGATAAAAAGGAGGATATTAAGATGTCTTATTTTACAATTGGAAAAGTCCAATATGAAGGACCTCAGAGCAAAAATCTGCTTGCATTCAAGTACTACAATCCAGAAGAAGTAGTAATGGGCAAGACTATGAAGGAGCAACTTCGCTTCGCTATGTCATACTGGCATACATTGACTTATATGGGTAGTGATCCATTCGGTGGAACTACGATGCACCGTGATTGGGATAATACAGAAGATGCTATGAAGAAAGCAAAAGACAGAGTGCGTGCAGCATTCGAATTCATGGAGAAGATGCAGATCCCGTTCTTCTGCTTCCATGATCAGGATATCGCTCCCAGAGCAGCTACTCTGGAAGAGACCAATAGAAGATTAGATGAAATCGTTGTAGTTATTAAGGAAGAAATGGCTCGTACCGGAATTAAGTGCTTATGGGGAACAACCAATGCCTTTAGCGATGATAAGTTCGTTCATGGTGCAGGTACTTCCTGTAATGCTACCGTATTTGCTTATGCAGCAGCTCAGATTAAGAAGGCAATGGAAATCACCAAGGAATTAGGCGGTGTTAACTATGTATTCTGGGGCGGCCGTGAAGGCTATGAGACATTATTAAATACTGATACTGGATTAGAATTAGACAACCTTGCTAGATTGCTTCAGATGGCAGTTGATTATGCTAAGGAGATCGGATTTACAGGTCAGTTCTTAATTGAGCCTAAGCCGAAGGAGCCTACAAAGCATCAGTATGATTTTGATGCAGCGACTGTACTTGCTTTCTTAAGAAGATACAATTTACAGGATTACTTTAAGATGAACATCGAAGCAAACCATGCTACCTTAGCACAGCACACCTTCCAGCATGAACTCAACATGTCAAGAATCAATGGTGTTCTTGGTAGTGTTGATGCTAATACCGGTGATCCGTTACTTGGCTGGGATACAGACCAATTCCCTACAAGCCTTTATGATACAACTTTAGCTATGTATGAAATCTTATTAAACGGTGGTTTAAATAAGGGTGGTTTGAACTTCGACTCCAAGGTACGTCGTGCTTCCTTCGAAGATTCAGATTTATTCTATGCTTATATCGCTGGTATGGATGCATTTGCACAGGGCTTAAAGGTTGCTGCAAAGCTTCTTGAGGATGGCGTATTTGAGAACTTCAAGGCAGATCGTTATGCAAGCTATAAGGATGGCATCGGTAAGGATATTGTTGAGGGTAAGGTTGGCTTCAAGGAATTAGAAGCATTTGCTCTGAAGAATGGTACAACTCAGAACAAGTCCGGTAGACAGGAAATGTTAGAGAGTATCCTAAACCAGTACATCTTAGAAACCAAATAATAAATAATCGAATATAGTTAGGAAGAGAAGCTGTCAATTCATTGATGGCTTCTTTTTTTAGCTATTCACTAATTTTTAGGATTAAAGTGGAATAATTTGTACGAATGAATAGGGAAGAGAGGTACTGTATAATCTGAATTATGAGAAGATTTTGACTATAAGGAGGTAATATTGTGGCTCCAACGAAAGAGTTTGAATATATTCCCTATGAATATCATCATGCTCCGGTTCCCGGAGGCGGTTTTGTGACAGGTTTTTGCTATCATACGAAGCAGAAGAATATTCTATATGCAAGAACGGATATTGGTGGTGTATACCGTTATGATTTTGAAGATAAGGTATGGATATCTCTGATGGACCATGTAAAAACGACGGGTCTATGGGAAAGCTATCCGCTGTCCATTGCACTGGATGAGCAGAATCCAGATTGGCTGTATATTGTCAGTGGTGACTGGAAGACGAATAATTTATGCCGATCGAAGGATAGAGGTGAGCATTTTGAATATTTTACACTCCCGGCAGGAGTACATGGTAATTCTTCGGGAAGAGGTACCGGTGAACGCTTAGCTGTAGATCCACAGAATAGTAGTATAATTTATTTTGGTTCCCAATCAGAGGGATTACTCCGATCGGAAGATTACGGCGAGCATTGGTCACAACTTAAAGTATGTCCGGAAGGTGGACAAACTGAGCAGGATATCGCTTTTGTGTGGATAGACTCTAGATCCTTTCGGGAGGATAGATGCCAGACGTTGGTGGTAGCAACCTCTGGGCAGGCGAATTCACCGGGAGATATGGTTCGTGGGCCGAGCTT
>JAQZBA010000078.1 GCA_029239365.1 Herbinix sp.
CCCTGCCGGGTTACCTTCTCCCGGTAGCTCCGAGAAGGCTTCATAATATGCTACATTTATTGTCCGTATAATGTCAGTTTTCATCACGAAGAATTCCTTTCCTACTAGCTTACTAGTGTAATTATGCTAGCCTTTACATCAACACCAGATTATACCTTTTTTCATTATTTGTAAATCTATAAATATGATTAGGGTCATCTGTTTTGCTTATCAGCTATTCAGATAACCGGCATCCAAATCAATTATTACCTTGTAATATCAACAAATATCGATTGCAGTCTTATCATCGTATATCACAGTATAACAATAGCCGGGTTATCACCCGGCTATTGTTATTGCGGTTCATGACAAGTGAATTAATTGATCACTTCATCTTGTTGTTATTGTTTCTTCACGATGGGAATCCATATCTCACTAAGGTAATCCTTAGAGTCACCATCACCATCCGAATACCATTCGAGTTCTGCACCGCCGGCATGTTCATAGCCGGAGCTAGGGAACCATTCCGTATACACTCTCTTCCATACCTCCTGAATTGCAGCCGGCATCGGTCCCACACATTGGAATACAACCCATAGACCGGCAGGAACTAAAAGTTCATACATACCCATAGGTGCCTCTACATCCGAGGAGCTTGCAACAAAGTAATCGAATTCCTTATCTCTGAAGTTTGCACAGATACCTAATACTCCGGTCGGGCTACCATTTGACAATTCCAAGATCTTATCATAGATACCCTCCCGGCATACCTCCTCCCAGATCTGCGGTATCCGAAGAAAGTTCTGTCCTCCGACACATCCAACAGCTTCCTTCTTGCCAACGAACCTCATACTTGGTTTTTCTTCAATTTTGTAGTTCATCTCTTTCCCTCCTTTTATCGTCATCTGGAAGGTAATCCTAGGATAGGACTTCAGTATCACTCCATTCTCCCTTGCGGCACTCGGAGCAATCCCATGCATATTGATGAATGCCCGAGTGAATGCAGTCGGTGAATTATAGCCATATTTTAGTGCTATATCAATGACCTTTTCTGATGTATTAATTAGATCAAGAGCTGCCTTTGACAAACGTCTCTGCCTGATGTATTCACTAAGCGTTATATCCGCAGCAAAGGAAAATATCTTCTGAAAATGAAAAATCGAGCAACAGGAAATCTTCGCAAGCTCATTGTATTCAATCTCCTGATCCAAGTTCGCCTCAAGATAAGTGATAGCACTATTCATACGTTCCAACCAATCCATAGCATAACCTCCCTTCAAGTAGTATTCTACTACACACTTCCAGGTTCTTCCTCTCAATCTCTGCTCTTTTGTGAGAGGTTTTAACTAATATAGTTACACAAGATAATCCATATTGCAAGATATACAAATATAGTCCGGATAAGTAGTTTAAGACTTATCCAGACCCTATGCTTATTCTTATTACTACTGCACACTACAAATCTGTATCAGCTTAGAGAAGGTGAACAGGCTATACGTTGCTTGAGCATAACCAAAGGCATCTCCGATTGCTGCACTGTCCATCCCTGCTGCCTTTGCCGCATCAACCCCAGCCTTAGCATCTTCTACCACCAGACACTCCGATGGATTCATCTTCAGATACTTAGCTGCCATCAGAAACACTTCCGGATCCGGTTTAGACTTGGTGATATTATTACCGTCCGAAATCTCATCAAAGTAATCACCCAATCCAATCTGGCTTAAGATAAATCTAGCATTCCTACTGGAGGATCCTATCGCAAGCTGTAAGCCTCTGGTTCTCAGATACTCCAGGGTATCCTTCACCTCACGGCTCAGATCCTTAGGTGACATCTGATTCAATAGTTCTTTATAGCATGCATTCTTTTCATCAGCGAGCTTTACCTTCTCCTCGTCAGATAAAGGTGCTCCGTTCCATCGTTCAAGAATGATCTCCAAACTATCCATACGGCTTACACCACGAAGCCGGTTATTGACAATCTCATCAAAATAGATACCTAATTTATCTGCCAGCTGCTTCCAAGCAAGATAATGATAATGATCCGTATGACAGATAACCCCATCAAGATCAAAGATTATAGCTTTATACTTCATCCCCAAATACACCTTCCTACTATATGTCCTTCTAATAATGATAGCACGTTAGAAAACATTCGACAATAGTTTTCACTGTTACTTGTGAATAACAACCTTATCACTTAATTCATAGGCTTGGTTGCCTACATGAATTACCTTCGCGGTGCCCTTAAGCAAAGTAAAACTACTCTCAGAATGCTTCACCTCAACTCGTATCTGACTATCCTCATAATTGATTCGGAAGCTATATTCTTCCCAGCTATGTGGAATGACAGGAGCAAAATAGATCCCGCTTTCCTTAATTCTCAGTCCACCGAAGCCGTAGACAATCGCCATAAAATTACCGCCCATGTTAGCAGTATGGATTCCGTCCTTGGTATTCTTATGGGTATTGAACAGGTCAAGCTTAGCTGAATCACCAAAATAATCATATGCCTTTTCTACCTGATCCAGCTTCGAGGCTACGATACTGAAGATGCAAGTAGAAAGGGAAGAATCATGGGTAGTCACCTTCTCATAGTAATCAAAGGAGTTGCGGATCGTCTCCAGAGACTGCGCGTCCTCGAAGATAAAATGAGCAAATACAGTATCCGCCTGCTTACATACCTGATGCCGGTACAGATGCAACGGATGATAATGAAGTAATAATGGAAACTCCTCTTCAGGTGTATTCTTAATATCCCATACCTTCTTGGCAAGGAACGAATCATCCTGTGGATTAATTCCAAGCTCTTCATCATAGGGTAGATACATCTGCTCTGCAGCCTGCCTGAATTCCCGGGTCTCCTCAAAACTTAATCCTATTTTATTCTCTAATACAGCTAACTTTCCGGCCGTCTTCAGCAGTTCATAGAATTTCACTGCCCACAATAGATTATACTGGGCTGCTGCATTGGTGAAATAATTGTTATTCACCATACAGGTATATTCATCCGGACCGGTTACTTCGTTGATGCGAAAGCTTCCCTGATAGTAATTGCCCACATCCAGCCAAAGTCTCGCTGTCTCGAAGACGATTTCTGCCCCTTCCCTAGCGATAAAATCCAGGTCCTTCGTTGCCAGATAGTACGCAATGACCGAATAAGCAATATCTCCGTTTATATGATAAGCTGCTGTACCGGAAGGGAAATAACCCGAACACTCCACGCCCATGATGGTTCTCCAGGGATACAATACACCCCGTTTATGACCAAGGATTCTGGCATTCTCTCTCGCCTTCTCCAGAGTGCTGTAGCGGAAGCCGATCAGGTTCTTCGTAATGGAGGGCTCCGTCAGGTTGAAGAAGGGTTGGATATACATCTCTGTGTCCCAGAAATAGTGTCCTTCATAACCTTCTCCACTGAGACCCTTGGCAGCAATATTACAATACTCATCCTTACCGACTGACTGTACCAATTGATACATATTATAATTCACAGCCTCAGTGAGAGCATCATCACCCTTGATCTCCAGAAAGCAATTATCCCAGAATTCCTTCAGATATTTACGTTGAGCCAGATAATGTTCCTCCAGAGTAATGGACCGGGCTTTCTCCAGCTCCAGCTTCGCAGCAGCGATACAATCCCTACTTCGGATGGAGTCGCAGAATACAGTGTATTTTGTCAGAGTAACCGTCTCCTGCTCCGCAATCTTAACCTCAGCCTTACAGATGGCGCTATGCTCCAGTCCGGCAGTATGTAGGTTACCCTCCTTAGAGAGCGTGTGAGTAACTCCGGTACAAACCCTCAGCTCGGACATGGAAGTACGGGAGGTCAGATAAGAATCGCCGTTCACTATCTCCGCCTGTACAGGGAGAAGATATTTTCTACTATCCTGCGCTACTCTCGGGTCATTCGCATTACTATAATTCGTAACCTCACCCAGATGATAGGATCGGAATTTAACTACCCCATTAAAATTCAACGCCTTCACACTATATTCTATGGTGAATAGCGGTAACTGGACAAAGGAGGTCATTCGCTTAATCACGATCTCAACTTGCTTCCCTGAGGGGGAACACCAGCGTATGGTTCTCCCTGTTACTCCTGCTTCCATATCAAGCCAACGTTTACTCTCCAGTACTTTTCCTTCAAATAAGCTGAAAGGCTCTCCCTCCACTGTCAAATGAATGGTCTGGGTATCTACGACATTAAGCATCGCCTGTTTATCTTCTACTAGACCATAGAGCTTCTCTGCCTGCTTCATATCGGCAATATCATAAAAGCCATTGATGTAGGAGCCCCTTATGGTATCATAGACGGTTGGATAGTCCTCCTCATAATTGGAACGGATACCGATGTAGCCGTTGGCATTATGAAACACTGTTTCATTTATCATGAGGTCGTTATTATCCATACTTATATTATCTACTTCATATCTCTTATACTGTAATCCCATATTAGTCTCCAATTTTGTGCTTAGCCCTCTAGTGTTTACTAGATTATGCTGCTTATAGTTTTACTGCACCTGCTGCGACACCCTTCACGATGTATTTTTGCGCTGACAGATAGAAAATGATAACCGGTGTGATGGTAAGCATCAAGCCTGCCATAGCCAGATTCCATTCAATCGTAAATTGTCCGAAGAAGGATGCAGTAGAGAGCGGTATCGTTCGTAGCGTCTTACTGGAGAGAACTAAGGATGGCAGCAGATAATCGTTCCAGATCCAGATAACGTCCAGTATCATAACAGTAGCTGTCGTTGGCTTTAGCATTGGAAATACGATCTTCCAGAACACCTTGAATTTATTACAGCCATCGATCGTAGCTGCCTCTTCTAAGGAGATGGGAATCGACTTCACAAAGCCATGATATAGAAATACAGCCATACTGGTACCAAAACCAATATTCATATAGATTAATCCACCAATGGTATTGAGCATTGGAATATGTAGCGTATCTCTTGCCCATCCCATCACCTGCATGAGTGGCATCATAATGGTCTGGAAAGGAATGATCATAGTCGCAACAAAGATCATAAATAATACTTTACTCAGCTTATGATCCGTGCGAACTAACATCCAAGCGGTCATGGAAGAGAGTATAACGATGATTGCGATAGATACAACCGTTACCAGTAATGAGTTACCAAAGGCACGAAGGAAATTCATCTTATCCATCGCCTTTGCAAAGTATTCAAAGGATAAGCTGTCCGGAAGAGCAAGCATATTCTCGTATAACTCCTGACGATTCTTAAATGCGTTGACCAATACAATATAAATCGGGAACAGATAGACAAGGCACACTGCAACAACCAGTACCTCGAAGATTATCTTACCAAGCTTCTTCATTACATCTCTACCTCCCTCTTCTTTGTGATTGATACTTGAATTAATGTAATGACAGCAACGGCGATGAAGAATATAATTGCCTTCGCCTGGCCATAGCCATAGTTGCTTAAGGAGAATATCTCATTGTAGATATTCATTGCCATCATCTCTGTCGCATTACTTGGTCCTCCTCCGGTTAAGGAGAAGTTCACGTCAAATATCTTAAAGCAATTGGATAAGGTCAAAAAGAGACAGATCGTAAAGGAAGGCATAATCAAAGGGAATTTGATCCGAAGTAAAGTCTGCCAGAAGCTAGCTCCATCCACCTTCGCCGCCTCAAGTACATCCTCCGGCATCGCTTGAATGCCATTGATATAGATAATCATTATGTAACCTGCCATCTGCCAGGTTGCTACGATAATCATGGCAACTACAGCATAAGTAGGATCCAACAGCCAGCTAAAGAATATCTTCGTTAGCCCCATCATCTCCCCGATGGATTTGAATACGTCCGTGAAGATGAACTTCCAGATATAGCCCAAGATCAGTCCACCGATTAAGTATGGCATGAACAGTAAGGTTCTCGCTGCGTTCTTTACTCTTAGTTTCCCTGTTACTGCCAGAGCAAAACTAAGACCAAGAATATTAATTAATATTACAGAAAATATGGTAAACAAGACTGTATGTCCGGCGGAGGTAATAAATCTCATATCCGCAAATAATCTTGTGTAATTTTCAATTCCAATAAAGGTTTTCTCATTCAAGGGCATTCCATCCCAGGATATGAAGGAATAACCGATACCAATAATAAACGGTATGATAACCACTGTCGTAAAGATAAAAACCAAGGGTAGTACGAATAATGCATACCAACCCATATCCCTTCTTTTCTTCATTCTAACTCTCCTTCCAGGCTTAGAGCCTTGCAAAGCGGAACTCCATTAAGTAGCTGATCACCGATCTACAAGGCTTCATTACCTTATCTAAATAATCCCCGTCAACACAAAGACATGTATTCATAATCATCGAGCAAATAGCAATCTCAATCAATATAACTTCTATCTGCTCCGCTTACTTCATGAATACAGAAATCTAACAATACAAGGAATTGTATGTTAGATTTCTGCATTCTTAAGAAATATACTTATTTGCCTGCTTGAACGAAAGCATCCGACAATTTTGTTAAGAAATCCGTTCCTGACATCTCTGTAGTGAAGAATTCCTGAGCGATCGGTACCAGATATACATCAACAATTCCTGTCGGCCATTTACTCATCGGCCAGGAGATCGTCTTGCCTGCAGCCGCATAATCAGATACAGACTGGGATAAAGGATCAAGCTTCGGACTTGTCATGGTTGCTACAACCGGAATAAATCCGAATTCTTCCATGAGATACTTGGTTCCGGTCTCACTGGTGTATAACCAGTTCAAGAAATCTTTTCCTGCTTGGATTTCTTCTGCAGAAGCCTGGGAATTAACATACCAGCAAGTAGGAACGCTGGCTGCTACCTTATCATTACCGCTGATCGGTAACGGCATCATACCCATATCAAAGGTTACATCATAATCCGTGAACATTCCGTAGCTCCAGTTACCCTGATGGATGGAAGCCGTCTTGCCGGTTGCAAAATCACCGGTCTCGGTATCATAATTCACCTCTAGAGGATTGTTGGTATTTGCTCTGATTGCTTCCATGAATTTTCCAAATTCTACGAATTCAGGAGTATCCTGCATGGTAACTTCTCCGGCAACTAACTTCTTGATATAGTCTGCTGGATCCGCCTGTAATGCAAAGGGTGTATTCAGTATATGTCCGATTAAGAAGTAGCTTTCCTGTGATAAGCTAAAGCCGTTAATTCCGGCTGCCTTCTGATCCTTGAGCATCTGCTCAAAGGAAGCAAAATCAGTTACCTTGGTAGCATCGATGAGACTCTTATTATAAACCATGCCGAAGCCTTCCATGGTATAAGGAATACCGGCTATCTTACCATCAATTTCATTTGCCATATTTGCTGCAATGTCTCCGACGAAGGATAAATCACTTAAATCGGAAAGATATGCTTTTAACTCCTCTGACTCTGATCCGGGAGCCAATGAGAATACAGTCGGTCCCTGATTATTACCAAGCTTAATCTTGAGCTGTTGTAAGTAATCATCCCCTGTGGTTCCCCATACTTCAACTTCAACTCCGGTCTCTGCTGTGTATGCTTCTGCACATGCTTCTAATTGATCAGTGATCTCTACCTTGGACTGGAAGATAATAATCTTACTTGCTGCTGCCGGCTTCTCGCTCTCAGCTTCCTTATCTTCGGCCTTAGGCGCCTCAGTTACTGTGCTACCCCCAGTTTTAGTTTCTTCGGCTGACTCTTTCTTCGTGCCACAACCGGTTAATAACAAACTTAACATCATGGTTGTTGCTAGTAAAATACTCGATAATTTTCTTAATTTCATAGTACCCTCTCCTTATGGTTGAAAATATTAATAAAACGTTATACCAAAATAGTAGTATATTTCTGCTCCTTTGTCAATATTGTTGCAATAAATCATTTTGTTCCATATATTCTTTGTGAAATATGTATATGTTTTAAATCAAAAAAGTCACGTGATTACTTCAACCTTTGTTGATAATCACGTGACTTTACTAAAACTATAGGTCCTTTTACTTGTATTTTACTAATCGAGTCATTTCAAACATCGTTTCACCTAGTTCTTAACCCCAACGCTGTCACGAAAAATGATCTTGGCAGCAATCTTAAAAGTCTCAACATTACGTTGCCCACGGATATTCTCAATCAGATATCTGGCAGCAATATAGCCCCTTTCATAATTGGGAATGGACACCGTCGTAAGTCCCATGGCTTCTGACAAATCACAATTGTCAAAACCGGTTACCGCAATATCCTGGGGCACCCGTATTCCATTATCACGAAACGCCTTCATGGCACCGATAGCCATATTGTCATTCGCACAGACCAGGCAATCCGGCAGCTCCCTGCTGAGCATCAGTATCTTGGCAGCAGTATATCCGCTCTTCTCACGATAATTCCCGGCAAAGTAGCTCTTCTGCTGAAACTCAATATGATTTACTTCGAGGGCATCGCGAAAGGCCTTATAACGTTCTTTATTATCAGCCGTCTCCTCGGGGCCGCCAACAAAGCCAAAATGTCTGTAGCCTCGGTCTATGACTCCCTGTATCATGTTATACATCGGTTCATAGTTATTAACCACCACACTCTTGATCCAAGAGTTATTCATAATTCGGTCCAGAACAACAATCGGATAGTTCTCATCTGCGATGCGGTTCAAGGTATCGTCCTGCATCTTCCTATCCAGAATGATGCTTCCGCTGGTCAGGCTGTTATTCATATATTTCTCACAGGATTTATCCGTACAGATGATCAAATCAAAATCATTATCGTTCACATAATCACTAATTCCATTAATAATCTTCAGATAAAAGCTCCGATCAAAGTCACTGAAGTTGAACAAAATAGTATTCGGTTTTCCTGATTTTAAGCCTTTCCCTGCAAGGTTCGGTTGATAATTCATCTCCTCGCAGATTCTGTGAATACGGTCTCTAGTCTCTTCCCCTACATTCTTCTTATTATTCAGAACATTGGAGACTGTTGAGACGGATACCCCTGCTCGTAGAGCAACTTCCTTGATTCCAACCATGCGACTTCCCCTTTTCTATGTATGAAATACTCTTACACCTTCTAGTAAAGTCATTTTACTATAGATAAGTAAAGTTTACAATATATTTACATAAAATATTATGTTTCATTATAGGTTCCTTCCATGATGCAAGAGGCATCAACTGTTGCAACAGCTTAATAAGTCAATCCCCTATGTCATGAAGAAAAGGATGTACCCTTCGGCACATCCCAAACATAGTATTAGCTCATTGGATTGATCTTCATTACAGTATCGGAAGCTTCCCGGTCCATGCTCATCTGTGCCTGAGGATCATAGGCATTATAATATCCTTTGTTCATCATAAAGGTTGATATTCTTTCATGTGAATTGATTGCATCCTCTAATTGCTTATGAAGAGCATTCTTTACCTCAATCGTTGTTGTCTCGGTCAGTGCGGCTGCATAATTCTTAATAGCACTTTTGGAAGCCATAAGAAAATCTGAAGCTATCACCTGCTCGGTCATGTCTGCCATGCCGGCCATATTCTGTATTATATTAGCCATTCTTTCACCTGCTTTCTTTTATTAACCGGTATCAAAATCAAATCGGTTTATACAACTGTAGCCTTTGCGCTTGTATCAAAGGCAGTGCTCGCTCCTACCATCAGATCATTCAGTTCCTTGATATGCTCCTTGGCCATCTCAAAATCCTGCTGAAGCAGTCCCTTTAACTCATCGTCTTTGACTAAGGCTGTCATTGTAGCAGCTTTAGTAGCACAAAGATTTTTAAAAGACACTAGCTCGTGTAATTCTAACGCCTCACGAGGCGATAATTGATTTCCTATTTTCATAATAGCTCCTTTCCTCTGCATGAACTCAATCTTACACTCTCATTATCTTCACTAAGCAGATAATTATTCAGCTATGGTTTCAGCTTTGGATCCTCTACCTTTGCCATCTGGACATTCTTAATTCCTTCATATAACAAAGCCTTCATATTGATCTCCCTTACGTTCGTAATATCAATGATAAAAAAATGATCAATAATAGAGTTTCCATAGGCGATGTTAATATACAAATACAAAAATCCCGACAAACTGAGTTTCGTTTACTTTCTTAAAATCAGAAAGTTATGACGAATTCTAAGTCCATCGGGATATATGGTTGCCAATACTAATTATTTAGTCCTTCTACAATTGCAAAATAGGTGATCGCTGTAACCGCATCCTCTTCCACGATAAAGGTCAGCTTAGTCTCCCCAAGTCGGTATACATAGGAGGTTCCTTCCGCAGTGTAATCATCGCCATAGGCAGCGATTATATCATCCAGAGTGGAGCCCAAATAGATTCCCTTCTCCGTTGTAACCGAGTCATCCAGCAGATTCACATAGGATACAAAATCCTTCTCAGCATTTGGATAGGTACCAAGCTCAAAACCATTGTAATAATATATTTTATCCAATCCTTGAAATGCACAGCTGGCTGCTTCAAAATATTCTACCGGCTCTCCAAGCACTTCAACAATCGGTGCTGCATCCACATTCATAGGAATAGTGACATCATTATATTCGAAGGAATAGCCTTCACTTGGAGTAGCAACATCCTCTGTTGTTTCATTTTCAGCACCTATCGCTGTTTCCTTATCCCCTTCCTCCGATGTCTTCGCACCGCTACAACCTGCGAAGAACAGCGTTATGGCAAGTATCATTACTATTTTTCTCATGATAGAATCCTAACCTTTCGTCCAATATCAGCTCTCTATGTTACCTATTTATGATTGTTTCCTCCATCATTATCTTATTACAAGTTTCTTCCCAAGCTATTCTTCCTCTATGGACTGAGCAATCGCCCCATAGCTTTTCAAGTATCCATACTCCTTAAGTTCCCTATCCTGATCTTCCTTCATGGAGTAATAAAACTCCGATTTTTCTTGCCAGATAGTTGCTAATTCCTGTTCACCTCTCCGGTCCTGTAACTGAAATTTCTCGGTTAATAGTTGTCCCAGATACTTCGTAAATTTCTCTGCTCCTGCCAGATTCATATGGAGTCCGCCATCGTAGGTATCCGCATTATAATCAATTCCCATCTCCTGGGTATAATCAAGGAAATTGATATAGGTCAATTCGTTTTCCTTCGCATATTGGACCATCTGCTCATCCCATTCCTCATACCAATAGGGATAGACGCTGGGGGATTTGATTAAAAGCAGTTCAATACCCTTGTCCTTACATAGCTTAGTCATACGATCAAGATAATCATAGCTGTTCTCTCCAAAGCGATAATCAGCCAATTTCTTGCCTGTGGGAACGACAGTAACCGGTTTGGTATCCACCCTCATCAGGAAGCCATTGTGGGATAGGGTGTCCTTATGAAACATATATTTAACATCCTCACCCGTTAGCTCCTTCCACCTAGAATGATAGCGGAGCAGTGGGAATAGATACGTGATCAAGGCTTCTTCCTGTAGCATGGAGGCATCGATAGCTCGAAGCTTCGACATAGATAACTTCATTCCATCCAGGCTTAATCGGTTGTAAGCCTCTTTCTGCGGTTCATTATATTTCATCGCTAGTACATTGAATACTACCACTTTGGGGGTCTCGTAGGTTAGCACTTCCTCCAGCAGATAGTAGGATTGCCAGACTAATTGCTGGGCACTGCCACGGATATAACTGGGAATTCCGTACTGATTCCACAGAGTAATAGGCGATACATTAGAGAACACCTCACAATCTCCAATGAATATCACATCATGCTTTTTCACCTCATCATAATACTCTTCGATCAGATTTCCTTCATGGATGGAGGATATATATTTGGGCATAAACACCCTCTGTAACAATGCAAGTACCAGCAATGCCAGAAGCACTGCCGCGATATTAATTATGACTTTTTTATTCATTCCCAACTTGCCTCCTAGAATTGGCTATAGATAAACTGACTTGCATCATATCCTACGCCATAGGCTCCAAGAATAAGGATTGCCAGCAGTAATAGTAAGCAGGTCACATACCGGACCGCATAGGGTCTTGCAGCAAGTTTCTCCCTGACGCTTCCAGAGCGTCCGATCAGGCTAACTGACAACATTAATGTGACTGCTGCCACCAAGACCAGATAATCTGCTAATGTTAATCCAAGCTGCATCAATCCCCCAGTAAATAGTTCATCGTAATTCCATCTGGATATTATGGTCCCATACATCCGAAGGGTTGTACTAACATCAAGGTAGCAGTCAAAGGTTCGCAGAAAGCTCATCAGCCAGAAGGTACGCCCTACTTGAAATAAGCGATACCAAAAGGTATGCTGCACATGAACCCTCGCGTGAAACTTCTCATACAAAGGGATACATTCCTGCGATACCAGGATAACAAGGCAGTTCAACAACCCCCACACGACAAAATTCCAGGCTGCACCATGCCAGATGCCTGTTGTAAACCATACGATAATGGAAGCGATATAAATCGAAACTCTTCTGCCAAGCCATTCTCCCACATGCTTCTTACAGCTTCTTGAAAGGTCCAGCATAGATTTACTAACCGAAATGGGATAAAACATATATTCTCTGAACCAGGTGCTTAAGCTAATATGCCATCTTCTCCAATATTCTGCGATAGATTTAGAGAAGTATGGACGTTCGAAGTTCTCTTTGACCTTGATACCTAGAACCTCTGCCACACCGATTG
>JAQZBA010000079.1 GCA_029239365.1 Herbinix sp.
TTTAAATTCCGCGATCCCGAGGAATGTCTTCCTACCGTAATTGAAAAGCTGCATAGTATGGAGGGTAGGATACCGGAGATTCAATCTATGGAGACCGGTGCTGATCTCTGGCATAATGGTGAGAGAAGCTATGATCTTGCACTCACCTGTACCTTCAAGAATATGGAGGCAGTGGCCGTTTATGATAAGCATCCTTATCATGAAGAGGTCAGAGAATATATCTATGCTCACAGGTTAGAAAGCAAGACCGTCATTTATGAGATATAAGAATAAATAGATGGATTGGAGATAGCTATGAGGAAAAGTAATATTGGGGGTATTATTATCGCAGCTAGTACAAGCCGAGCGAAGCCAATGCTGAAGCTTGGTTCTATTCCTGTTGTCAAAAGAATTGTTCTTACCTTTCAACAGGCCGAAGTATTTCCCATAGTAGTTGTAACCGGAACTCAGGAGGATGAGGTTAGACACGAACTATCAGAATTCGGAGTGGTTTTCATTAAAAATGAAAACTGTGAGGATGCAACTCTGTATGAATCTCTGAAGATCGGTCTTACCTATCTGCAGGATAAGTGTAGTCACATAGCGATTGCCCCGGTGAATTCACCGGTGTTTACACCGGAGACTCTGAAGAAGCTGTTGGATGCAGGGGAGGACGTTGCATTTCCGGTCTATCAAGAACAAGTTGGCTACCCAATTCTCATAACAACGGCTGCAATTGGGGAGGTTATGAATTATAAAGACGAGGCGGAATTTAAGCAGGCTATTTATTCCGTGCAGGATAATCATGCCAGAGTGGAAGTAGAAGACGAAGGGGTGGTTCAGGACATACATAGCTATGAACAGCTCCAGAGGCTTCTGGAAAAGTATAATCGTTCTCTAATGCAGGCTTCTGTCGGGCTTTGTATTGAGAAGGAAACAATCTTTTTTGATAACCGCGCGAAGCTGCTGCTCTATCTGATATCGGAGACGATGTCGGTCAGTAAAGCTTGCGAGTTGATGTCCATGTCCTATGCCAAGGCTTGGAAAGTGCTTAATAAGTTAGAGGTAGAACTTGGATATCAGATTATTCAGAGACGACAGGGCGGAAGTAGTATCGGACGGACACATTTGACCCAGAAAGGGATAGATTTTCTCCAGGCTTACATAGAATATGAAGATAGTGTTTTTAAATATGCCAGGGCGGAATTTGTCAGAATATTTAAAGATAAAAACCTAATTTAACGTTTCTACTCATTTTTACAAACAAGTTGAAAGAAAAATGGCTCCGATCTATAATTGAATTATAGATCGGAGCCATTTTTTTACATACAATATTATTAAGGAGGAATTTAGGATGGGAATTATTATTGATGAGATGGAAGGCAAATTACGACCCCCGACAATCGGATTGAAGCCTTATGAGGCAAAGGTTATTCCACTAACGACCGGTGAGGATATGTTGGTTCGCGAAGTAACCTATGATGAGCTTCCGTTATTGATGGAAACAATTGAACCATTGATGAAGCAACCGAAGGATTTCTACGATATCGTAGCTTCCCGTATCTATGCAGAGCTTCTCGGCATGTATCGTTATAGAGTGCAGGATGAATATTGTTTTGTAGGCTCTGTTGATGGAGAGATTGCCGGAATTGTGAATGGCCGTTTCGTAAATGAGAAAGTTGGTATGTCCTATCACACTATGACATTAAAGCGCGGTGCTCGTGTCGGTGCTCAGCTATTCGCTGCTAAGATGGAATACCATTTTGATTTTATGAATCAGGAGGAGGTATGGATTGTAGCAGAAAGCCCTAACGGTTTCAAACGATGGATGATTGAATATGAATTAGAATCACGTCCGCATTGCCCTCATGAATTAGGAGGTGTTCCAACCTTCGTTCTTACTCGTGCATTATGGGAGAAGCACAAAGCGAATAAAAACGTTGGTATTCGTCCTGCTTTCGAAGAGGTAATCGAAGCTAACAAGGTGTTACATAAGCCGGCTAAGATTAGTGTCTGAAAGGAAAGGAGATTATTATGCGTAATGTAGGTATTGTAGGTGTCGGACATACCAAGTTCGGTAAGTCAGAGCTTCCTTTTATCGACATGGTCTGTGCTGCGGCGCTTGAGGCGATGGATGATGCCGGAGCGAAGACAGGCAATAAGAATGTGATTAATCAGGTTTTTGTCGGTACCATGGGAGCAGGAATGGTAAGTCGTATCAGCGGAATTGCATCAGCAGTAGTTGATACGTTGAATATACGACCTGCAATGGCTGAGACGATTGAAAACGGTCCGGCTTCCGGTGCTTCCGCGATTAAGCTGGGCTATATGGCGATTGCCTCCGGTATGTGTGATTGTGTTCTGGTGATCGGTGCTGAAGGGATGCGTGCAGTCTCAGGCTGGGAAGGTACGGACTTTGTTGCTACTATGCTGCATCCGGAGAGCGAATACAAATACGGTCTTACCCTACCGGCATTTGCAGGATTATTCACAAGACTCTGTATGGATCAATATGGCCTAGAGAGTAAGGATCTATCGATTGTATCTGTTAAAAATCATGCAAATGCATGTAAGAATCCTTGTGCACATATACAGGCGCCGGTGGTTCTGGAACGTATCACGAATAAAGCTTATATTAATGCTACGAATCCTATCGTTGCGGATCCACTTCGCCAATATGATATGTGTCCGGTATCGGATGGTGCTGCTGCAGTACTTCTTGTGGCGGAAGATAAGAAGGCTGATCTGGGTTTTGGGGACAAAAAGTTCGTGAAGATTGCGGGGATCGGTTCGGCTACTGACACACATGTTGTTGCTAACCGTGAAGTACCCTCCGATCTGCTGGCGGTAAGAATAAGTGCTGAGATGGCATATAAGATGGCAGGAGTTGGTCCTGACGATATTGACGTAGCTGAATTACATGATGCGTTCCAGATACTTGAGATTGCTGAATCGGAAGAAGTAGGTTTCTTCAAGCGTGGGGAAGGTCATATTGCAGCCCGCAACGGCGAGACAGCCCTGACCGGTAAGAAACCAATCAATACTTCGGGAGGACTAAAAGCGAAGGGTCATCCACTGGGAGCTACCGGTGTCTCACAGGTTGTTGAACTTGTTCGACAGCTTCGAGGAGAAGCAGGAGAGCGACAGATTGAAGGTGCTAAGACTGGTCTCGCAGTGAATTTCGGAGGATTTGGTAATAATGTCGTATCCACCGTTTTGACAACAAAGTAGGGAGTTATTGTGTATTAATATAAACCATAAGTTCACACGGCAAAGTTGTGGCTGCGGCCCAAAGTTTGCAGGTTGTGAGAAAGGCTGGTTAAAATATGGAACAAATGTATGCTTATCAATGCACCAAGTGCGGAAAGCTCCATCATCCTCGTTACGTCGTTTGTCAGAATCCTGACTGCGATGGACGCGAATTTGAGAAGCTCCCTCTGGATGGAAAATGTAAGCTTTTAACCTGGACCAGAGTTTATAATCTGCCGGAAGGCTATATGTGTCCCTGGTTAAATTTCGGAATTGTTGAATTTGAGAATGGCGTTCGAGTTACCGGACAGATCGGCTTTGATGATGAGATTGTAACGGGCATGGAGCTGGATGCTACCATCGGCGTTGTTAGAGAGAAATCAATATTATACAAAGAAACTGTGACTGCTCCTCAGTATGGTTTCATATTCCAAAAGGCTTAGGCCTTTTGGAATACGGAGGTATAGTATGAAAGAGCTATATGCGTTTGAACAATGTCAGATGCTTCATAAAGTACTTTTATCAGAGCAGAAGCTACTGCAGGTACATTCGGTATTTGCCTGGGCAGTCAATCTGATTGGAGATGATATCTTTTTATCCATACTTTCAGGTAGACACTGCCTGCGTCCTATGTCCTGTATCGTACATAGTGATATCCCCTTTACTACATATGGTGTCAGAGAGGGCTTCTCGGTTATGATGTCCGTTGACATGATCTATATTCCCGAGGCTGATTTGTTTATAAATCTGACAAACAGTAGGAAATGTGACTTGTCCCTGGATACGCTGGAGGGGCTTCTGATTACAAGGACTTTGGCTATCAAAGTTAATATTCTGAAGGAACTGATTAAAGAGAAAGGGTGTGAGAATGATCTGAGCACCCTGATTACGGGAAGATACAGTAATCCATTTGCGGATCTGGTAAGGAAGCGTCTTCCGTTACTGCAGAAAGCAATCAAGGAAGGGACACTTCCGGCGATAGAGCAGGCAGCAAGTCTCGCCGGCTGCGGAATTGGTCTAACCCCTTCTTCGGATGATCTACTGATTGGATATATGTCTGTATATCTGGCGGATTCAAAAGCAAAAGGCAAAAGCAGTAAGGAAGCGTATCAGATAACAGCGGTCTTGGGTAGGAAAGCCGCGGAGCATACCAATACCATAAGCGGAGCTTTTCTGGAACAATGTGGAATGGGGCTGCTTTTCAGTGATATGAAGAAGCTAATGTATGCTTTGTATTCGGATACAGAGGCAGAGACTGTCAGGCATTTAGGGCAGCGAATTCAGAGCATTGGTTCTACATCCGGTACGGATATGCTAACAGGAATTGTTCTGGCAATCGTGAACTTAAACGATGGATTGTAACTATCCACAATCTATGGAGGGAGAATATTTTGGTAAAGCTTGAGATTAGAAAAAATGCCTATTATGATTCTGTTACCTTAATGCTGATCAGTAATGAATTAAAGAAGTTGGATGGCATCCAGGAAGCACTCGTGGGTATGGGGACTGATTTAAATTGTGAGATAGCTCATAATATAGGCCTTGAAACTCCAGAATTCAAAGCAGTTACCTCAAATGATTTATTTGTTGCAGTGAAATGCGAGGATGAGGCAACCTTCGAAACTGCTAGGAATAAGTTGGAGTCGCTTCTTAACAAAAAGTCAGAAGCCAAAGAAACAGATTATTATACTCCTACCCTGGAGGGTGCAATAAAAATTGATCCAGAATTAAACCTAGCAATCATCTCCGTTCCGGGTAAGTATGCAGCGGAGGTTACTCAGAGTTGTCTGGACAGAGACATCAATGTGTTACTCTTCTCAGACAATGTTACGATAGAAGAAGAACGGTCTTTGAAGGAATGTGCTGATAGGAAGGGACTTTTGGTCATGGGTCCTGACTGCGGGACAGCCATCATTAATCACGTCCCCCTTGCCTTCGCTAATGTAGTAAAAGCCGGAGATATCGGTATCGTCGCTGCCTCAGGGACAGGGACACAGGAGGTGTCCTCACTCATTGACCAGCTAGGCGGTGGCATCTCTCAGGTCATCGGTACCGGTGGTCGTGACTTGAAGAAGGAGATCGGCGGTCTTATGATGAAGCTCGGTCTTGATGCTCTTGTGAAGGATCCTCAGACCAAGGTAATTACCTTAATCAGTAAGCCGCCGGCAAGAGAGATTGCAACTGAGATATTATCCCTTGCGGCAAAGGCAGGCAAACCTGTTGTAATATGCTTTATCGGAGGAGACCGGACAGAGATTGAAGCCTATGGTCTTGTGGCAGCGCTATCTCTGGAAGATGCAGCTCATAAAGCGGTTGCACTGTCGAAGGGTGAGACTGTTCGTGATTACATAGAATTTAGTATGGGTAGAGTGGAAGCTCAAGAACTGGCAAAGGAAGAAGCTGCTAAGCTGACGAAGGGACAGATCTATGTACGTGGCTTCTATACCGGCGGGACTCTTTGTGATGAAGCGATGAAGCTTATGCTTCCTAAGCTAGGCCATATCTATAGTAATATTCCATTACAACCCGAGGATAAGCTTACAGACGCAAGAAGCGGCAAGAGCTATCAGCATACATTTCTTGATTTTGGTGATGATGAATTCACAGTAGGAAGACCGCATCCGATGATTGATCCATCGCTTCGGGCCGAACGTGTCATCACAGATGGCAAGGATAGTGAATGTGCGATTATTATGGTTGATTGTGTGATCGGATACGGCTCTCATGATAATCCGGCCAAGGAGTTATCTGATTCAATCCGGGTAGCTAAGGTCTCTGCCGAAGCAGAGGGTAGACATCTTCTTGTAGTGGCTTCTGTCTGCGGAACAGAAGGGGATCCACAAAGCCTTAGTAGAACACAGAGACAATTAATGGATGCAGGTGCAGTGGTACTTCCTTCGAATGCACAGGCAACTCGTTTTGTAGAGCTTGTGCTCTCCAATATGCGGTAGGGAGGGGATGCAATGAGTAAAGTAAATGAATTATTCCGGAAAGAACTGCATGTTGTCAACTTTGGCATTGAAGCCTTCTATCAGGACTTAACAAAGCAGAACAAACCGGCAGTACATGTGAATTGGAAGCCGATAGCAGGTGGAGATAAGGAAGCGGCGAAAAATCTACGACTGCTTATTCATCCCGAACTGCATGCTAAGATTGAAGAAGCCAATCAAGAAGCATTAAGAAGAATTCTTGCAGCACAGCCGACTTTAGTAGGTCTTGGTATCGCCGGAGAAGTGATTCCCGGTATGACCAAGGAGACTATCCTCCATGCCGGTCCACCGATAACCTGGGATCGGATGTGTGGACCTCAGAAGGGTGCTGTTCGAGGTGGTCTGATCTATGAAGGTCTTGCTGATAATCTCGAAGCAGCGGAAGCGCTAGCTGATTCAGGCAGAATAATATTTGATCCCTGCAATATGCATGATGCAGTCGGTCCTATGGCCGGTGTTGTTACCTATTCTATGCCTGTCTGGATTCTGGAGAACAAAGCTTTTGGTAACCGGTCGTATTGTACACTCAATGAGGGGCTTGGCAAGGTTCTTCGCTTTGGTGCCTTTGATGAAGAGGTGCTTCGCAGACTGCGCTGGATGAAAGAGGTTCTATATCCGGTGTTAAAAGCCGGTTTGGAGATTAAGGGTGAGATTGATATTAAAACAATGATCGCTATGATTCTTCAGATGGGTGATGAAGGCCACAACCGCAATAAAGCAGGTACCTCCTTATTACTGAGAGAATTAACACCTGCAATATTTGAGGCAGAGGTTGCCAATGATTTAAAGATCGCTGCATTGAGATTCATCAATAGTAATGACCATACCTTCCTAAATATCTCGATGCCAGCTTGTAAGTGCACTCTGGATCCGATTCTTGGGATTCCATACAGCACAGTTCTTGCCACAATGAGCCGGAATGGAACAGACTTTGGCATTCGCATTGCGGGGCTTGGCAAGGATGCATGGTTCACCGGACCGGCAGAGATGGTAGAGGGACTCTTGTTCCCGGGATTTACCGAAGAAGATGCTGCTCATGATCTGGGGGATTCCTGTATCACAGAGACAGCAGGCATTGGTGGCTTCTGTATGGCAGCAGCACCGGCAATCGTTCAGTTTGTTGGTGGTAAGGTATCGGATGCTATCAATTATTCGAAACAGATGTATGAGATAACCATTGGTGAGGGCTCTGCATATAAGATCCCGGTATTGGATTTTAGAGGCGGGCCAACTGGAATTGATCTATTGAAAGTAGTACAGACGGGTATTCGACCTGTAATCAATACAGGCATCGCACATAAGGATGCAGGTGTGGGTCAGGTCGGCGCAGGAATTGTTCATCCGCCACAAGAGTGCTTTATCAAAGCAATGACAGCCTGCGCAAAAGAGTGGTCCCCGGAGTTAAGCATGTCTTAGAAAATAAAAATATAATATATGGAGGTATTGATAATGAGTAAATGGTCAGACATAACAATTTATGAGCTTTCGATTCCAATTGGTATTAATACACCACCTTGGCCAACCTATGAACCTCTTCAAATGAAATTCTTCAAACGCTTATCTCCCAATGGTGCAAATGGTCAGCTGATGACCCATAGCAACCATGTTGGTACTCATCTGGATGGTCCTCTGCATTTTGACACAGCAGGACGCGATATGGCATCCTTGGAATTGACGAAGCTCTGTCATCCGGGTGTCGTAGTTGACTTATCAGATCAGGCAGAAGATTTTGGTATCTATACCCCGGCTGATATTGAGAAGAGAGTTGAGGTTAAGGAAGGTGACATTGTTATCATTAATACTGGTTATCATAAGTATGGATGGGACCAGCCGACTGCTGACGAGCGGCGCTATATGCTTCGCCATCCCGGTCCAAGTCTTGACTTTATTCAATGGGTACGTGATAAGAAGCTTCGTTGGCTGGGAGTAGACTGCGGCAGTGCAGATCATCCGATGAATACGAAGATACGTGATTGGGAACCAATGGAGGCAGCTAGATGCGATAAACTATTCCAGGAACGGTATGGTAAGAGCTTGGAAGAAGTATATCCCTGGCCGGATCGTTATCAGGCTATGCATATTGAGCTATTCTGTAAGCCTTATGAAGCAATTCACGCAGAATGTCTTGGTGGCGAGATTGATAAACTCAGTAATAAGCGAGTTGTTGTTGGATGCTTCCCTTGGAAGCTTGTAGACGGGGAGAGCTGTATTTCAAGGATTGTTGCATTCGATGGCTTTGAAGATGTATAATGAAAGTATAATTTTTCCATGAGGCAACTGTGAAAGTCCAACCATAACTAAATACAGAATAATATGAGCAGCATGCGGTTTCATCAAAAGTCTAGTAGTTATTTATAGCTGTTAGGAGGATCAAATGAGAGAATTTGAATACTTGAGGCCGGAAACAGTGGAAGAAGCGATAGCACTTCGACTGAAGCACGAAGGATGTTCTGTTCTATTAAATGGAGGAACAGATATCATAATACAGCTTCGTGAACATCTTATCACTCCTGAATATGTGATCGACATTAAGAGAATTCCAGGATTGAAGAAGCTTACCTTCAGTAAGGAAGAAGGTCTTTTTATCGGAGCATGCGTAACCATGAATGAACTTGGAGATAGCGAAGCGGTTCAAGCAAACTATCCATTTCTTGCAGAAGCTGCCTATTCCGTTGGAAGCAAGCAGGTCCGTAACCGAGCAACTATTGTCGGGAATATTGTGAATGCTTCCCCTTTGTGTGATACAGGAACCCCATTCTATGTATGCGAAGCTGTGATGTGCATCGCTTCTAGAGATGGTGAACGGGAAGTACCCATCGAAGAATTTATTACTTTTGTCAGAAAGACTTCACTTAGGTCGGATGAAATTGTTGTTGGTATCCGTGTTCCTTATACAGAAGGAGCTAGAGGCATTTTTACAAAGATTTCACGACGCAAGGAAGTAGACTTGTCCACAATCTGTAGTACTGTACTTAGGATAAAGGACAGCTACCGATTGGCCTTTGGTGCGGTTGCACCGACTCCCATCAGACTCCCTAAGACAGAAGCATTATTACATACGAAGACATTGACACCTGAGTTGATTGAAGAAGCTGCTAAGCTTGCCCGTACAGAAGTATCGCCGATTAGTGATATCAGAGCATCCAAGGAGTATCGTCTGGATGTTGTGGAAGTCGCTGTAAGACGCAGCCTTGAAAGGTTCATGCAAGGAGGTGCTGCATAATGAAATATAAAGTAAACTTTTATATTAATGAGGAGCCTATTGAACTCTACGTTGATTCCAATAGGACGATGCTAAATGTATTACGTGATGATTTGTGCCTAACAGGGACCAAGGAAGGCTGCGGTGCAGGAGAGTGTGGCGCATGTACCATTATTGCTGATGGGAAACCGTTGAATGCATGCCTGGTGTTGGCACCGGAGCTGGACGGAATGCATATCACAACGATTGAAGGACTTGCAAAAGATGGAGAACTTACCGAATTGCAGAAACAGTTCATCAAACATTCTGCGCTTCAATGTGGTTTTTGTACCCCGGGATTCCTTATGTCTGGGACTGCTTTACTCCAAGAGAACCCGAATCCAACCAGAGATGAGATTAAGACAGCAATCGTCGGGAATCTCTGTAGATGTACCGGATATGTACGTATTATTGAAGCCATCGAAGAGACAGCCGAAGTATTAAGGGGAGGTGGGCAGTAATGGAATTAAAGCATGTTGGTAAGTCATATGACCGGAAAGATGCGATAATGAAAGTTACAGGTGCTGCTGAATATGTAGATGACATCCATCTTTCCAGAATGCTTTATGCTGCATGTGTTAGAAGTCCCTATGCCCATGCAAGAATAATTTCCATTGATACATCAGAAGCAGTGAAACTCCCCGGAGTAAAATGCGTCATCACAGGGGATGAGTATCCCAACCGTGCCGGACTTTATCTGGAGGACAGATATTTCATGGCTAAGATTGGTGATACTGCGAAATACATGGGTGAAGCAGTCGCTGCAGTAGCGGCAGAGACACCCGAGATTGCCAGACAGGCTTGTCATCTTGTTAAAGTAGAATATGAAGAATTAAAGGCGGTTACGAATGCAATTGACGGGATGAAGCCGGATGCACCAATAATACATCCGGACCTGCATACCTACAAGGTGGCACCAATATTCTATCCAGAAAAGGGTACGAATATATCCCACCATTATATTCTACGAAAAGGTGATGCAGAAAAGGCTTTTACTGAATCAGACTATATTTTCGAAAATAACTTCTATATTCCCCATGTACAGCATGTTCCTCTGGAACCACATGCTGCGATTGCGAAATACGATGCGAACGGTAAGCTAACAGTCTGGGCTAGCTGCCAGTCACCCTATGCGGTGCGACAAGCACTTTCCGTTGCATTCGAGATACCGCTCAATAAGATAAGAGTAATAGCACCAACGGTTGGTGGAGGCTTTGGATCAAAGGCAGGAACAACGCTTGAGGGAATCGTGATACCTCTTGCGAAGCATTGCAATGGACGTCCTGTGAAATTAGTCTATAGCCGTGAAGATGAATTTGTGAATGCATATGTGCGCCAGGGAATGCATGCTAAGATTAAAGCCGGAGTACGTAAAGATGGCAAGATCATGGCCTTACATAATGAATTCATCTGGGATGGCGGTGCTTACACGGAATATGGTGTCAATATTACGAAGGCAGGTGGATGGGCTTCTGCCGGACCCTATGACATTGATAATGTCTGGACGGACAGTTACTGTGTATATACCAATCATCCGGTAGGAGGACCTTATCGTGGCTTTGGTATGTGTGAGATCCATTTTGCAATTGAACAGAATATGGATATGATAGCTGAGAAGGTTGGCCTCTCACCGGTGGAGATAAGAAGGTTGAATGGAATTAGACCGGGTGGTTTCACTGGAATGGGCGAGAAGATGGAGGTTGCCGGATTATTAGATTGTATTGATGTTGTTGTGAAGGAGATCGAATATGACAAGCCATCACTACCGGCAGGACCACATAAGATACGTGCAAAAGGGATAGCAGCCGGTTGGAAATCACCTTCCATGCCCTCCAATGCAGGCTCCTCAGCTATTCTGCGTATGAATGAGGATGGAACCTTCTTCCTACTCAGTAGCGCTCAGGAGATAGGGCAGGGTTCATCAACCGTCCTGGTACAGATAGCAGCAGAGGTTCTCTCGGTATCACCGGATACGATTACGTTCTGCTCAGGTGATACGGACTATACTCCATATGAGTGGCAGACTGTGGCAAGCCGTACAACGTATTGCGCAGGGAATGCGGTTAAGCTGGCAGCTGAGAATCTGATTGACAAAGTCCTTGACCTTGCTCAGATTAAGATGGGTGCAGTTAAGAGAGATCTTGAGTTCAATGATGGTTATGTAGTTCATAGGCTTTATCCGGAGAGGAAGCTTCCAATCTCCGATTTTGCCCTGGGAGTAACCTTCGATGATGGCAGTGGTTACGGTGGTCCTGCAATCGGAGTCGGTTCCTTTACCCTTGAGAACAATATTAAGACAGATAAGAAAACCGGTGTAGCAAAGCATCATCCTGCAGCTTTCTGGACCATGGGTATGAACGGTTGTGAGGTTGAGATAGATACGGATACAGGAGCTTGTAAGGTGCTTAAGATGGTATCCTGCTTCGATGCCGGTAAAGTGATTAATCCCGTTTTATTTGCTGCTCAGAGTGAAGGTGCGATGGTTCAGGCATTAGGAACGGCATTGCTGGAAGAACTTAAATTAAAGGATGGTAAGGTATTGAATAAGAGTTTTATGGATTACAAAATTCCAACTGCGGATGATATTCCTGAGTTGGTTGCGAAGTATGTTGAGCATGCAGAGCCTACCGGACCTTATGGCGCCCGCGGGGTGGGTGAACCTCTTATGGTTCCCGGTGCTCCCTGCATTGCAAATGCAATCTATAATGCGATAGGTGTACGCTTTTTTAGGATGCCGATTACATCGGAAGACATTTTGAAGGCGTTGAAGGAAAGAGTAAAATAAATACGATGTAATCACTGAGAGGTATCTTTAGGCAAGCAGCGAGACACTGTTTCATATAGCTGCTATAATAACCTATGATTTGGTTATAAATATGTTAAAATAAACCAAAAAAGTCTTGTTGAAAATTAACAATATGCTATAATTAGGTTAAGAAGATTGATATAACGATGCGAGGGGTTAAACATAAGATGAATTTGGATAAAAAGAGTTTGCAGACAAGAGATTTACTGAATGCACTGTCGGAAACGAAAAATATCGATGATTTCCTTCAGAATCACGAAGCTGAGCTTAGTCACATTGAATTGCATACTTAACTATATGAACTCATGATGAAAGAAGGATATACCATTCCTCAGCTGATTGAAAA
>JAQZBA010000080.1 GCA_029239365.1 Herbinix sp.
ATTATTATGTTGAGCATATCCTGAAAGGATTGCCGATGTGTGTGGACAATCCGGGGGAAGCAATCACATTTATCAAATCTTCGGAAGCCGGAGATTTTCTGGCCTGGGTTGCGTGCGCTAAGGTAACCGGACCGTTGAATGCCTGCAGCCACGGAACAATAACTTTAGAGGAAGTCTTTCGATATATTGAGCAAAAGACCGGACAGAGGCCGATTATTGATATAAAAGCTGAGCCAGCACCTTATAATGGGGTGGATGCATTTTCCTTAGATACTCAGCATGCAGAAGAAGCAGGGTATCGCTTCTCGGAGCTTAAAGACTGGATTTATGAACTGCTGGATGCTTATATCCTTGAAGCTGAGAGACTTAACCTTACGGTATAAGCGGAATGATCTCGCTTAACTTGATATTTGGTAATTTGTCCAATTATAATATAATATTTTCGACAAAATAGTGCAAAATCCTTATTAGTTTGCTTTCCTAGTCTTGGATAAAATGTTATAATAGTGATAGAAAATCACAGAAATGGAGTCTATCGGGATGAATTGCAGAATTAGAAGAACTGTTGTGGTAATATTATTTCTTGCATACCTTATTGCTATATTTCTAAAGTCGGATTTTTGGGGAAATATCTTATCCCCAATGGTAACTCTTTTAACTTTCTATGAAGTATATCGAGCTTTTTTCCTCGATCGAGAGCCCAGACATAAGAATTTGGCTGGGTTGATTCTTGCTGCCAGTATCCTTGTCTGGGGTATGTCGGATATCTTGTGGGCTGTAACGGAGATGGGCTTTCATTCTGATCCGGAAGAGTCTTTCCTTGTGACCTTTGGTTATTTCCTTACGAATATATTCTTGGTAATCTCATTATCAATGTATGGGATTAGTGAGTTTCGCAAATGGAATATTATGCAGGTTGCATTAGATACCGTAGTCAATGTGTTTTTTGTTATTGAATTAATCTGGATCTTCTTCTTGGACAGAAGAATGATGAATCTGATTGAACTTCAGACTGACTATATCTCACTTGTTTCTATTATTAGCGATATTATAATGTTGATTTGGATTGTCATATGGTTTATGTCCTTCCGCAATGGTAAGCTACCACGTTTTATTAAGTTTATGGCGGCAGGAGTATTGCTTTATGCGATTACAGATCTTATCTATTATTATCAGTATTTTTATAGTGAATATGATCCGAATACTCTGATAGATTCTGTTTATGTCTTATCATTTCTTCTGATTGCAATTGCAGGAATTCTTAGAAGTTCCACGGCTATCGGTGGTGTTACTACTAAGAACTTTAATATAGGTAATAAGAGAAAAGGTTATTATCTTCTCATAATGCCGGCTTTGGTATTGATTTTCAAAGGCTTTGTTGCGTTAGAGCTACTTCATTTTATATTTGTGATTCTTATGTATCATTTGATTTCTAATTATATCCAGATTAATATTATAAAGAATGCCCAGCTAGAGAAAGAGATGGAACTTAATAGTATACTGGAATTAAAGGTGAGAGAGCGGACGGAGGAGTTGCTTCAGAAGAATATCATACTTGAGGATATGGTCAATCATGATCTTGTCACAGGACTTAAGAATAGAAGATACCTACTTGCCTACCTGGATAATGAGATAAAGCTTCTAAAGGATAAGGAAACGATGATCCTTCTCTACATCGATCTGAACCGTTTTAAGATGATATCAACAATGTTTGGACATTACATAGGGGAGTGTATCTTATTAGGCATGGGAGAAAGACTTAGCCAGTTGGAGCATGAGGTACCGGATTCACTCCTTGCATCCTATGGGGAGGATATGTTTGTCTATGTTGCTAGAGGAAATTACGATTACTCACAGGGCCAGGCACTTGCTAAGCGTGTTATTGAGTTAGGAAGTGATATCTACAAATTGGTGGATTATCAGCTGCGTATTACAGTCAATATCGGTATCTCTATTTATCCTTACGATGCAGCCTCCAAGGAGGAATTGATTAAACATGCTGATATCGCTATGTCCCATGCGAGAACCTTTGGTTTTAATACCATCAAGGAATACGATCTTCAATTAAGCGAGGTCTTTCATCGTAGAAACTCCATTGAAATCATGATGAAGAAGGTTGATTTCGCTCATGAATTTATGTTATATTATCAACCACAACTTAGAACCAATGATCGAAGAGTGATTGGCTTTGAGGCATTAATTCGTTGGAAGACAGCGAACGGTGAGCTCATCCCACCGGGCGAATTTATTCCAATAGCTGAAGAGACGGGATATATTGTACCCATTGGAGCGTGGGTTATGAAGACTGCACTGAAGCAGCTGTCAGAATGGAATAAGATAGGAAAGAGTAAAATTAAAATCGGTATTAATGTATCGCTTAGACAGTTTGATACTCATGTATTTATGGAAAATTTATTTGAGGAGATAAAACATCTTGAACTACAGCCGGAATATATTGATCTAGAGATAATCGAATCGATACAGCTGCAAAGTAATCCTGAGATGATACAGATTCTGGAAGAGATTCGAAGTCATGGTATCACTGTGTCGATTGATGATTTTGGGACGGGCTTTTCTTCCCTTAGTTATCTGAAAAATCTTCCGGTGGATCGTATTAAGCTAGCAAGAGAATTAGTCCAATCGGTACATATGGATGAATTTGACTATCAACTGATCAAATCAATTATAGAAATTTCCAGAGCTAAGGGGATTAAGGTAATCGCTGAAGGAGTCGAGACGGAAGAGCAATGGGCTGCACTAAAGGAGTTGCAATGCGATGAGGTTCAAGGATATCTTTTTGGTAAGGCGATGCTACCGGTGGAACTGGAATCTATATATAAGGAATTGCAATGATAGGATTAATGTGGATTGAATGTAGGACAGCAAGTGAAATTGATCGTTAGATTGGAGTAAATAGTAAGATGGATTTATGGATACTTTTTGCAATCATTTCAGGCATATTTGTTAGCTTACGTGAGCTGTATATCAAGAAATATATCAAACATTCACCGGAGATTATAAGCTTTACAACGAGATTTTATGGAAGTATTATATTCATAATCATAGCGTTTCGAGGGAATATTAAAGTAACCAATATTCCCGTTTTTATGGGCGTTACACTACTTACGGTTATCGTGACAGCTGTTGCTACCTTGATCCGCTTAAAGCTGATTAAAGAAGTAGATCTATCTCTGACGACACCGTGGCTCGGATGCATTCCGATGTTTGTGGTACTCTGGAGTATGATACTATATAGAGAAAAGCCAGGTGTTCTAGCCCTCCTGGGTATTGCACTGGTATGCGTCGGAGCTTTTACGATTAACCTGCAGGGTGGAAGAATTCAGATCAATCGAGCGAGCTTATGGATGCTCTTTATCACTGTATTACTTGGTCTAACCACTTCTGTAGATAAAATTGCGATTAGAGCATCTTCTGCAATCACCTATTCCCTGATCTGGACGATCTCATCTGCCGTACTTATGTACGGTGTGGCAAAGACGAAGACGAAGAAAGTCATGATTATTGATAAACACCTTATCTTACAGGCAGTATTGTGGGTAGGAGAGTTTTTGTTTCAGATGCTCGCAATGCAGAATATTAGTCAGATTTCTTCCGGTCAGACCTATGTTAAGACACTGACCATGCTGAATATAGTTATTACCACTATAATCAGTGGTATTATCTTCGGAGAAAGCGAACGCAAGAAGAGAATCTTTTCTGCAGTGATGATCTTTATCGGAGCAGTAATCGTAGTGTTATACCGATGAAGCAGATTCAAGAGGCAGGCATTAAGCAAGTATATTAAAATAATATTGGAGGAAGTATAAGATGAATTACCTAGAATATGAATATGCTACAGAGATTATCGAATGCAATGGGTGTGGCAGGCTTTGAGGACCAGGTGGTAGAGTTGCTTCGAAGCTACAGCGACGGATTAGGCGAGGTGAAGGAAGATACCCTTCGTAACCTGTTCATCTATCGCAAGGAGAATACAGGTAATCGTCCGATTGTACAATTGGATGCTCATAGCGATGAAGTGGGTTTTATGGTTCATTCGATTCGCCCCAATGGTACTCTACAAATGATTCCCTTGGGTAGCTGGGTGAACTATAATATACCAGCTCATAAGGTCTGGGTGCGTAATGCAGATTCTGAGTATATACCTGGTATCATAACCAGCAAGCCGCCTCACTACATGAGTGAGCAGGAGAAGAATGCGGCGATAGACATCAAGCAGATGAGCATAGATGTTGGAGCTACCTCCAAGGAGGAAGCCATCAAGGAGTATAAGATCCGAATTGGTGAGCCTGTGGTGCCTTTTGTAGATTTTGAATATGATGACAAGCACGATATCATGATGGGAAAAGCCTTCGATAACCGTCTTGGTTGTGCGAGTGCGATTGCAACCCTTCGTGCTCTGGAGAATGAGAAGCTGGAAGTGGATATTGTTGCAGGAATTGCGACTCAGGAGGAAGTTGGTGCAAGAGGAAGCACGATTACCACTCGGATGATCAAGCCGGACCTTGCAATCGTATTCGAGGGGTGCCCTGCAGATGACACCAGTGTGGATAGCTATGAGATTCAGACGGCCATTAAGAAAGGGCCGATGCTTCGCCATATGGATGCGAAGATGATTACGAATCCAAGATTCCAACGTTTTGCCCTGGATACAGCAGCGAAGCATAATATTCCTGTGCAGGAGGCAGTAAGAGCCGGTGGATCTACCAATGGCTCCGTGATTCATCTGACTCATCAGGGGATTCCGACGATTGTCATCGGTGTTCCGGTACGTTATGCTCACACACATTATGGTATCTCAACCTATTATGATTATGAGAATGGTATCAAGCTGGCGGTCGAGTTGCTTAAAGTTATGAATGAGGAGATTATACGAAGTTTTTAAAGGTTATGGATGAGGAGATTATAAGAAGTTTATAAATAAAAGAAATGGGACACTGTATAACAGTAATATCGATATTCTATGGAGGTAAAGTACCACAGCATCCGCAGATAAGAGGTATTATTATGTAGTGTCTTTTTTTATGTAAACTTGAAATTAATATTGACATTCCGCTGCGCTGGATGTATATTAATATAAATAAGTGAATAAATATGCATATCAGAGGTGAGCCAATGAAGAAGAAAATATTTGTAGATGGATTATCGGGAACCACAGGTTTGAAGATTCATGAAAGGCTAAGCTTGTATTCGGAGCTTGAGATGATTACCATAGATTATGAGAAGAGACGTGACACGCAGGAGAGAGCAAAGTGCTTGAATGAAGCAGATATCGTATTCTTATGTCTACCGGATGATGCAGCGAAGGAAGCAGTAAGTCTTGTGACCAACCCTGATACTAAAATCATCGATGCAAGCACGGCCTATCGTACCGCTCCGGATTGGACCTATGGAATTCCTGAATTATCAAGAGCTCATAGAGAAGCGATTAAGAACTGTAAAAGGCTGACTAACCCCGGATGCCATGCAACAGCTTTCGTACTATCCGCATATCCCTTAATCAAAAATCAAGTAATTGCTACTGATTATCCAATCACCTGCCAGAGTCTTACCGGTTATAGCGGGGGTGGTAAAGCACTGATTGAGAAATATGAGACTAATGAGGGCAAGAATAATTATACGAAGGCACCTAGGCCTTATGCATTAGGTTTAGGTCATAAGCATTTGCCTGAGATGGCCCTTCATGCAGGACTTTCTGAGGAACCTCTGTTCGTGCCGATTCTTGGTAATAATTATCAGGGCATGGCAGTAATGCTTCCCCTTCATGCGAAGCTTCTGTCGAAGAAGCTGTCAGCGAAGAATATTCATGAGTTGATCAGTGAGCATTATGCCGGAGAGAAGTTCGTATCAGTATTACCTTATCAGGAGGATGAGCTCCTCTTTGATGGTGCAGTTGATATTACCGCCTGCAACAATACGAATCAGGCTGAGATCTTCGTATTTGGTAATGAGGCAAAAGGGACTGCTGTTATCATGACCCGTATTGATAACTTAGGAAAGGGAGCCTCCGGAGCGGCAATCCAGAATATGAATATTATGCTGGGCTTTGAAGAAGATCTTCATTTGTCATGAATTATATGCTGATATAAGACAAGCCAATTCGCTGTGTTAGTAGAAGGCATGATGGTTAAGAAGAAGGATGTGTATTGTTATTCACTGCTACGATCGGTGGATAGATACACATCCTTTGTTATTGTCTTGGAACATTCAAATTATGCGATATCAAACTCTCTGCTAAGGACACGACTGTTAGGATATGAGTGTTTTATTTACAGCTGCTGTATCTGGGCTACCTCCTTTGGAACAATGGGAATATATAGGGTTTCTGCCAGGGAGCAGAACTTATCAACGATAGATACCAGAAGGGCTTCTTTGAATCTGGGTGCATTCTTAATTGTCAGCGGCCACATATGTTTTGCTATAATATCCTCTTCAATGGGAGTAAGATTAAAATATATTTTTGCGTTATTCAGAGCAAACCGGGGGTGGACAAATCCATGGAGCTTATGACTCTTGTCGGGAATATGCCAGTCATAGAGATAGAAATCATGTAGAATAGCACCGCGTATCAGGCTTTTGTATTGAAAGCGAATCGGTAACCGGAGTGCCAGACGATAACTATAATAGGCTACGACAAGGCAATGAGTCAGAGTACTGGTATTCCCATGTTGGATATATCGGTTCATATCCCGAACCTGCTCAACCTGTAACAATTCACGGGCAATCCGTTGATATGCAATTTTTTGTAATGAGGTAATAGTACTCACTCCTTTCCTGTAACTAACTATATTTTAAACTAAGGACCTTGCTTTTTCAATCATAGGATACTATGTTTCGGTCAAGTTCCTTGAACCTCTCGCTTTATTGGTAAAATTAAACTAAATAAATTGATAAAGTAACAATTACGAGGTAAAATATACAATATGAGCGACAACTCATCATTAAGCAGGGGGGTTATTAACGATGGAGAAAAAAGCATTGCAGACAAGTAAAATGGAACGTATGTCCTACACGGGTTTCTTCCTTGGGCAGAACATCATTTATGTGTTACCGTTTCAATTCTTAACTTATTTTTATTTAGAATTCGTGGGTTTGACTTTAGCAGATACTGCGGTTTTACTACTGTTGGCTAAGGTATGGGATGCAGTCAATGATCCGATTATGGGAGCAATCGTTGATAAATGTAATTTAAAGAAGGGGAAATTTTTACCCTGGCTTAAGGTCGCTACCTACATACTTCCATTATCCTTATTCTTAATGTTTATTAATATCGAAGGACCTTACCTACTAAAGCTGATTTATGCGTATATCACCTATCTGATTTTTGATATGGTTTATACGATATCAGATTCACCGTTATTTTCCCTATCTACTGTAATGACCAGCAATACTTATGAGAGAGATACACTGATGGCTTATGGAAGACTTGCCGCAGCGGTGGCTGCGATTACAAGTGCTGTTTTTATAAGCATCAAGGCAAATGTGGGCTGGACCTGGGCGATAGGTATCTATTGTCTCATTTCTTATATTGTTATGTTCCCATTACAATTCACTGCGAAGGAGAGAGTAACATATCATAACAGTGAAGATATCACCTTACTTAAGATATTTAGATATTTATTTCGAAATAAATATTTGTTAATCTATTTTATTGGCTTTCTAGGGATTGAGATTACGAATACCCTTCAGATTATCGCCGTATTTTTTGCAAACTCGAATCTGGGTGATGAATCTATGTTAACGGTTATCATGGCGGTTGTTATTGTACCGGTCATCTTAACTGCACCATTATTACCGATGTTGATTAAAAGGTTCGGTAAGAAAAAGCTTACAGTATACTGTTCGATTATTGCAATCGTATTAAGTATCGTTCAATATTTTGCGGGGTATGAGAATATGATTATCTTCCTAGTAATTGCGGCGGTACGTATCACCTTTATGCAGATACCATTAATGCTTTATGGAATGTTTACAGCCGATTGCATTGAGTATGGTGCTTATCTCACCGGTGAGAGAACCGCGAGTATGGCGTTCTCCCTTCAGACCTTTATGACGAAGCTGGGAGGAGCGTTGGCTAATACGCTGTGTGTGGTACTTCTTGCTTTCTTTGGTTATGTTGAGAAGGCGCAACAGCAAGTGACCAGTGCGCTGGAGGGTATCTGGATCATCTTCAGTATTGTCCCTTGCTTTGGCTATGTAGTAATGCTTATCATCATGTCAATCTATAAGCTGGATGAGAAGGAAGTTGCACGAATGATGGAGGAGAACCAGAAGAGGCAGGGTTATTATGAATAAATATCTGGATTTTAACAGTAAGATCAAAGAAATATATGCTAATCCCATCGGACATGATGTAATCTATAAATTACTTCTTCAATTGAATAAGAAGGAAACACTAATTACTAATCCTGTGGTTAGCAACCTGAAGCTAAAGACAGTTGCCGGACTTACGAAGAAGATGCTTGGGGGGGAATTCTTTTCAACCTTTCTTGAGTTATTGAACAGTGAAGGAGATATACCGGTAATGAAGCAGGGAGATATCACCCGTGCTTGGTGGAAGGAAGCTGTATTCTATCAGATCTATCCCAGAAGCTTTCAGGATACGGATGGTGACGGGGTTGGAGACCTGAAGGGTATCTTATCCAGATTGGATTATCTGAAGGAACTTGGAGTGGATGCTATATGGCTTTCGCCGATCTATGACTCACCGAATGATGATAATGGATATGATATACGGGATTATTGTGCCATCCTACAGGAATTTGGTACCTTAGAGGATTTTGATCTACTGCTTCAGGAGCTTCACAAGAGGGGGATGAGACTAATCATGGACCTTGTCGTGAATCATACCTCGGATGAACATATCTGGTTTCAGGAGGCCATTAAGAATAAAGCCTCAAAGTATCATGACTATTATCTGTTCCGTGAATCGACAGATGGCAAGGAGCCGAACAACTGGAACTCCTTCTTCAGTGGACCCGCCTGGAATTATTATGAAGAGCTCGAAGAATGGGGGCTTCATCTGTTCTCGAAGAAGCAGATGGACCTGAACTGGGAGAACAGAGAGCTTCGTGCAGAAATCCAGGCGATGATACGTTGGTGGTTATCTAGAGGTGTGGATGGCTTTCGAATGGATGTCATTAATTATATCTCCAAGAAGGAAGGACTTCCGGAAGGAAATGAGAATATCGGGAAGCTGATGGGCTACTATGGAATCGAGCATTACTATTATGGACCTAAGCTTCACGATTATCTGCGGGAGCTTAAGAAGGAAGCCTTTGAACCCTATCAGTCCTTCACAGTAGGTGAGACTCCCGGCGTTGGGATGCAGATGAGCAGACTCCTGACAGGCGAGGAGCGAAAAGAATTGGATATGGTATTCTCCTTCGACCATCTAGAGACACCGGGGCACGTAAGATTCGAAGATTATCGATATGATCTGAATTATCTGAAGGAATATATGATAGATTGGATGGAGAACTACGGGGATAACTGTTGGATGTCTGTCTTCTATGAGAATCATGATAATCCGAGAATGATTTCTAAGGTGAATTCGGACCCTGCAGTACGCGAAGTTTTGGCCAAGCTGTTAGCGATGCTGCAGCTGACGTTGAAGGGAACTCCGTTTATCTATCAAGGACAGGAGATTGGCAGTGTTAACAAAGCCTTCACAGGGATTGAGCAGATGAGGGATGTGGAGAGTATTAATTATTATGCAGATTTATTACCTACCCTGGGACAGCAGGAGGCCTGGAATAAGGTGATGAGTGGCAGTAGGGATCATGCCAGAACACCGATGCAATGGAGCGATGAGAAAAATGCAGGCTTTACAGCAGGCGAGCCTTGGCTTGGAACGGATATGGATTATAAGGAATGGAATGTAGATAGACAACTGGAGGACGAAGGATCGGTGCTTCGTTTTTATCAGAAGCTGATCAAACTTCGGAAGGAACACGAGGCTTTGGTATATGGTCTTTTTGAAGTAGTCAATAGAAAGACGAAGAATGTCTTCACTTATTATCGCAGTCTGGGTACGAAACGATGGTATATTGAAACTAATATAAGTAGCGATTCAATATCCACCTATGTGCCTGGTAAGGAATATAAGAAAATAATGTCTAATTACCCGTGTGATGCAGATTACCTTCGACCTTATGAGGCTAACCTGTATCTTAGGAGTTAAGGAAACGGAGCCATAGATCCCGGCTCCGTTTTAACATTAGTCTATTGAGGAATCTGTGGTTTCCTCAAGGCGATGCATCATCTTGTGTAGAGCCTCGAGTAATCCACCTGCATATTTGGGATCCAGATCCAGATTACAGATCAAGCTTTCCGGAATACACAAAGCCTTTTGCTTTAAATCGATGCCTTTTGGGGCTAATTGAATATATACGTTACGTTCATCGCTGGAGCTTCGGATACGCTTAATGTATTCTAGAGCCTCCAGCTTTTTTAACATTGGCGTCAGAGTACCGGAATCCAAATAGAGCCGCTTGCCAAGATCCTTAACTGTAACATCATCCTTTTCCCATAAGGCCATCATGATAATATAACCGGTGTAGGTTAAACTGTAAGGATCTAATAAATTCTTATACTTTTTGATAATCTCCTTGGAACATACATATAAGGAAAAGCAGAGCTGGTTATCCAGCATCAATAAATCATAACTTGCTTTATCCTTATCGCTTTCGGAAGGTTTCTTATTTTGGATTGAATTATCCATCTGATTGCCTCTCTTTCTATCTATAAATTCTATTATATCTAAATTGGTTTGCTTTGTTGCATCCATAAAAGATTACTGATTGATGCTTACAATTAGATTTTATACAATTTTTTATAAAATGTCAAATAAAACTATTGACAAACGCAATGAAATAGTATTAAATTAAATTGCAAACAATTTAGTGAGTACATAAACTCACTAATAACATACATAATAATAAGAGATTATGAAAAAACAAACTGGAACATAACAACAATTAGTTTCGTTAAGAAAGGCAGGTTTTATTTATGAGTAAGACTTTTAATCAGGCAGTAGAAGACCGTAGAACATATTATGCAATTGACAAAGAGATAAAGGTATCCCTGGATGAGGTTAAAAATGTAGTAGAACATTCAGTAAAGCATGTTCCTTCCGCATTCAATTCACAGAGTGCAAGAGTAGTAGTATTGGCCGGTGAGAATCATGATAAGTTATGGGAGATTGTACGCGAGACTCTTCGTAAGATTGTTCCCGCAGAAGCATTTGCTTCTACCGAAGAGAAGGTGAATTCCTTCAAGTCGGCATTTGGTACTGTTCTCTTCTTTGAAGATCAAGCAGTAGTGAAAGGGCTCCAGGATGCATTTCCATTATATCAGGATAACTTCCCGCTCTGGTCAACTCAATCCAGCGGTATGCTTCAGTTTACGGTATGGACAGCACTTGAGGAGCTTGGTTTAGGAGCATCTCTTCAGCATTATAACCCTTTGATTGATGAGGAGGTTCATAAGAACTGGGATCTTCCTGAGAGCTGGAGATTGATGTCTGAGATGCCTTTCGGTAATCCGTTAGCAGATCCGGGTGTGAAGGAGTTTTCACCTCTGGATGCCAGAGTGAAGTACTTTGTATAAGAGAAAATAGCTCACCGTGACAAGGTCAATGGTGATTTATATAAATCTTTGAGGTGGTGTTGAAAAACACCACCTCATCTTTGTGTCAAAAAAGTTTGGACTAATCCCTCTGGATTGCTGTGGCTACACTTGATGTTATAGGGAAAAAAAGGTATAATTTGATTCATGCGTGAGCTAAGTAGAGGAAAAGACAGGTTATATTGTAGTAAGATCAACATTTCCGATCTTGCTGCGTGAAAGATTAAATAGCAACTTAGTTTGGAAGGGGTTAAGGGATGGTACAGAGACGAAATGGTATCATTGTGGTTTTGATTATTATAATTTCTTGTGGTATAATGGCTTATGTAGAAGCTGCTTTGGTACCGGGTTATGCAATAAAATCAATCATTAAGCTGACGCTGTTTTTTGTGGTTCCGCTTCTTATTCTAAGCAGACAGAAAGAATTAAGAGCAAAGAGCCTCTTTCAAATGAATGGAAAGAAGTTGCTGGTGCCGATCTTATTCGGAGCCGGAGTTTATATTTTTATCATAGCAGCTTATTTTACAATCGGAAGCTTTTTTGATTTTTCTCAGGTGGCAGCAGCCATCACGAACTCCAGCGGGGTAGAGAAGAAGGAGTTTGTCTGGGTAGCCATCTATATCTCCTTTGTGAATTCGCTGTTGGAGGAATTCTTCTTTCGGGGAATTGGATTTCTACTTCTTAGGCAGGTTAGCTCGAGACGCTTTGCTTATATTTTCAGTGCTGCAGCGTTTTCTTTGTATCATGTAGCAATTATGTCAAGCTGGTTCAGTATCTATTTGTTTCTGCTACTTGTAGTTAGCTTGTTTGTCGCCGGATTGATGTTTAATCGGCTCAATGATAAAAGTGGAAGTATATATACTTCCTGGCTGGTTCATATGTGTGCAAACTTTGCCATCAATACCATTGGTTTCGTTTTATTCGGAATCATGTAGTTAATGTGAAGAAAAGTATCTTTGCAGATTCTCCACTGCACCTATTTGCAGTCTGGGATGTTATCATGAGAGGGTGAATGCTATGTTACTAGAGGAAATAACTGAGATGAATTATATTTATGTTGTATTCATTTCAACGAATACTGTTATGGGGAAGGGTATACGTCTATTTACCCGCAATAAGTATAGCCACGTAACGATCGCTGTTGATCGGAAGTTGAGCACGATGTACTCCTTCGCCAGATATCATATCAATTCACCCATCTATGGTGGATTTGTTACTGAGCGGCCGGGGCGGTATCTGTATAGTGACCGGGATGTGCTGGTGAAAATCTGTGAAGTACCGATAGAACCCCAGGAGTATGAACGAATCTTAGGAGAGATTGAATACTTTCAGAGAAATCGAGAGGTTATGATCTATAATACAGTGAATGCTTTGCTATCATTGTTGGGCAAGAGGCTGACTGCAAAGGATATGTATACCTGTCTGGAGTTCGCAACTCATTTACTAGGATATCCGAATATGAATGCAATTCGTGAATTGGAACGCAGACTAGAAGGGCAGATAGTATATACCGGTAGTCTTCGTGGTACAGCAGCTTGGGAACAGGAGCCTTCAGGGGAGGACGAATTCTTCCGCAGACGCAGGGTAATCGGAATTGCTTATGATACGGTATATCATGTTCGTAAAGTGGTGGGCAGGGTATTGCATGCTTAGATCAAAGGATGTTATGTTAGTGTTACAAAGGAGGAAGATATGAAGGGTTTTTATTATCAGACAAAGCTTGGAAGTATGTTCATCGCGGAGGATGGTCAGGGAATAACGGAGGTTACTTTGTTGCAGGGTGAGGTACCTAACCCGGATGGGTTGGACAGCAGAGTGAAAAATTCGGACTTTGAACCGGAAGAGACAAATTTAATTCGCGAGGCAGCAGTTCAGATGATGGAATATTTAGATGGAACTCGTAAAGATTTCACAGTACTTTTGAGTCCTAAGGGGACAAGCTTCCAACAGAAAGTATGGGAAGCCTTACGTGCAATTCCTTATGGCGAGACCCGTAGTTATAAGCAGATCGCGGAAGCGGTCGGAAATAAGAACGCGAGTCGAGCAATCGGTATGGCAAACCATCATAATCCTATTATGTGCATCATTCCTTGCCACCGGGTCATCGGAGCTGATGGCAGACTTGTAGGATATGCAGGTGGTTTGGATACGAAGGCAGAATTACTTAAGCTCGAAGAAAAATATCGATAAGGCAATAGAACAAGCAGTATATTAAATAATAAACTATAATACAATAAAGATAAACATCATAAAAGACAGAAGTAGAAAGGAAGTTTTTACTATGAACAAAGAATGGTCACTTGATATATTATATAAAGGCTTTCATGATGAGAAGTACAAAGAAGATAAGGCTGGATTACAGACCTTAACCGACACAATTGCAGCTTTCAGTGAAGAGCTTGTAAACACACAGGAGGAGGCTGCTTTAGTAAAAGCGGTGGAGTACCTAGAGCAATTCCAATTACTCAGAACAAGACTGAGTTACTATGTTGCACTGAGACAGTCCGTTAATACTTCGGATAGTGAGACCGTCAATGAGATGAATGCACTCGAAAAACTGCTCAGCTTATCCTCGAAGCCGATGGCTGTGATTAATAAGTTTATTGCAAGGATCGGGAATATGGATGTATATGTGGCGAAATATCCAAAGCTGAAGGAGTACGAATACCTACTAACCGAGATGAAGAAGGATGCAAAGCATCTATTAAGTGATGATGTTGAGGATGTGATTGCGAAGCTGAATATCTCGGCCGGTTCGGCATGGAGTAGTATGCAGAGCTTCCTGACTTCGACTCTTGAGGTAGATTACAGAGAGAATATCATTACATTCCCGGAGGTACGTAACAAAGCTCACAGTGAGGATGTTGAAGTACGTAGGGATGCTTTTGCAGCAGAGATCAAGTCACTTGAGAAGATCAAGGATGCGGTCAGCTTCTCCCTCAATAACATCAAGACCCAGGTGAATACCATCTGCGAGCTTAGGGGATATGAGTCTGCTCTGGATATGACCTTAAATCAGGCAAAGATGAAGAGAGAAACTCTGGAGGCTATGTTAGAAGCGATTAGAGAAGCTTTGCCTTCCTTCCATAAGTATCTGAAGCATAAGGCAAAAATCATGGGTCATGAGAAGGGACTTCCCTGGTATGATCTTTTTGCACCCATCGGAGAGACGACAACCAAATTTACTACAGAAGAATCCAAGGAATATTTGCTAAAGCATTTTCGTAGCTTTTCCGATGACCTGGCTGACATGGTAGAAGAAGCTTATGATAATGAATGGATTGACTTCTTCCCTCGCAAAGGTAAGGTTGGTGGAGCCTTTTGTGAGAATATGCCCTTTGTAAAGCAGAGTAGAATACTTTCGAATTTCACCGGTTCCTTAAGTGATGTCGTAACCTTAGCTCATGAACTTGGTCATGCTTATCATGGACTGAATATTCAAGAGCATCTGCCACTCAATGTGGATTACTCCATGCCGGTAGCAGAGACCGCTTCTACCTTCAATGAAGCGATTATCATGGAGGCTGCCATCAAAGAATCTAGTGGTAGAGAGAAGCTAGCTCTGATTGAAAGTCAGCTACAGGATGTAACTCAGATCATTTGCGATATTTATTCCAGATATCTATTTGAGACTGCAGTATTTGATAAATGTAAGACAGGCTTCTTATTCGCTGATGAGTTGAAGGAGATTATGCTGGAGGCTCAGAAGACAGCTTATGGGGATGGACTCGATCATGATTATCTCCATCCTTATATGTGGGTATTAAAAGGTCATTATTACTCTGAGAACCTGAGCTTCTATAACTTTCCTTATGCATTTGGCGGCTTATTTGCTCGCGGACTATATGAGAAATATAAGACCGAGGGAGATGCTTTTGTTCCGAAATACAGAGCTTTACTCAATGCAACCACAGTGATGAGTGTTGAAGATGCAGCGAAGCAGGCGGAGATTAATCTGGAGGATCCTCAGTTCTGGAGAACCAGCTTAAAAACCATTGAGGAACTCATCAATCAGTTTATCAGTTTAGCTTAATTAAGATTAATGCAATAATAAGGATCCCATAATGAATGATATCTTTGATTCATTATGGGATCCTTATTATCGTAGTTCGACTAAAGATTAATGCATCCGAAGTATGTATACGCACTGTTTTGCTTTTAAATTATGATATTCAATATATATATTATTTTCATTTTATGGCGAATTATGAAGAAATAGGAAGTAAAACATCACATAAAACAGAAAAACAATCAGATACTAAGCTTGAATCAATTCATTGATTAATGCGAAAGCAAGAAAGGAGTAAGCTATGAGTCTGATTGATAACGAGCATCAGCTTCCGGTGGGACTTGGGATGCGCCTGGCCCTTGACATGGATGCGATGAAGAATTTTGTGAATATGCCTGATCAGAGTAAAAAGCAATTAGTTGACTATATAGAAGGTTCGACGACAGGAGACGAGGCAAAAAGCCGGGTAACCGAGGTGGTTCGTAATCTTCATAATGGGGGGTCCTTTCGCTAATTGCAAA
>JAQZBA010000081.1 GCA_029239365.1 Herbinix sp.
TCGAAGCTATGAAGATGGAGAATGAAATAGTAAGCCCTCAGGATGGTACCGTTGCAAGCATTAATGTTACTGCTGGTCAATCCGTAGAAGCTGGCAATTTATTAGCTACTCTTAACTAGTAAAACATTGATGAATTATCATAAACAGGAGGTAGAGTAATGGCAGAACAAGTGAAACGACCGGTTAAAATAACCGAAACTATATTACGTGATGCTCACCAGTCCCTGATTGCTACAAGAATGACAACGGAAGAGATGCTTCCTATTCTTGAAACCATGGATAAGGTCGGCTATCATGCTGTGGAATGTTGGGGTGGTGCTACTTTTGACGCATCCTTACGTTTCCTTAAGGAAGATCCTTGGGATAGACTTCGTAAAATCAGAACTGGATTTAAAAATACAAAGCTACAGATGTTATTTCGTGGTCAGAACATCTTAGGCTATCGTCATTATGCAGATGATGTGGTTGCCTATTTTGTTCAGAAATCGATGGCTAATGGTATTGACATCATCCGTATCTTTGATGCACTTAATGATCTCCGTAACTTGGAAAGTACCGTTAATGCAACAAATAAAGAAAACGGACATGCTCAGATTGCGATTTCCTATACCTTAGGAGATGCATATACCATGGATTATTATGTTCAGATGGCAAAAAGAATAGAAGAGATGGGGGCTTCCTCTATCTGTATCAAGGATATGGCGGGCTTACTCGTTCCTTATGAAGCTACTGTATTGGTTGGCGCTTTAAAAGAAGCTGTTAGCATTCCGATTGATTTACACACACATTATACCAGTGGTGTTGCTGGTATGACCTATCTGAAGGCAGTGGAAGCAGGCTGTGATATCATCGATACAGCAATGTCACCCTTCGCTATGGGTACCAGCCAGCCAGCAACTGAGGTAATGGTTGAAACCTTCAAGGGAACACCTTATGATACAGGTTATGATCAGCAGATCTTAGCACAGATCGCAGATTATTTCCGTCCTCTTCGTGATAAGGCATTGGATACAGGATTACTGAATCCGAAGGTTATGGGCGTTGATATCAAGACTTTATTATATCAGGTTCCCGGTGGTATGCTTTCTAATTTGGTATCCCAGTTAAAAGAGCAGAACCAGGAAGATAAATATTACGAAGTATTGCAGGAGGTTCCGAGAGTACGTAAGGACTTTGGTGAACCACCGCTCGTAACTCCTTCCAGTCAGATCGTAGGTACTCAGGCGGTACTTAATGTACTTGCAGGGGAGCGATACAAGATGGTTACTAAGGAGACTAAGGCTTTATTAGCCGGTGAATATGGTCAGACCGTGAAGCCCTTTAATGCTGAGGTTCAGAAGAAGGTTATCGGTGATAAAGTGCCGATTACCTGTCGTCCGGCAGACTTAATCAAACCTGAGCTTCACAAGATTGAAGCTGAGATTGCAGAGTGGAAGGAACAGGACGAGGATGTATTATCCTATGCATTGTTCCCTCAGGTTGCAATTGATTTCTTCAAGTATCGCCAGGCGCAAAAAACAGGTGTTGATGTAACAGCAGCAGATAAAGCAAATAAAGCGTATCCTGTATAATAAATTAATATGTATTAGTGGCACTATACAATAAAATGATATTTTACTGTATAGTGCTTTTTTATCGTCTAGGAAGTAGTTGCTTCGCAACCCGCAGTCAGGCAATGCCTACTTCGCAGGTATCGAGAGTGTCAGCATCTGACACTTTGTTCTTGTGTTAGAACAATATGCATAAATATAAAATACTTTCTTGATTATAGGTGGCTTTATAGTTCATAATTCATGAAATTTATTGACAATGATTTTGCTTTTTGCTATATTAAATTCAACAAATGCCAAGGTTACCCATTGTTTCCATGTTATTCATCTCGATAAATCCATTATAATCAATAGAAAAGAGATGCTATTTTGAATTATTATTACTGTTCCCTTAATTTTATAGTTAACTCAAAGGTATTTATCTCTATCTCTGTCTTTATAGCTATTATGAGCTTATTCATTATTATTCTTGCGTTATATTTAGATAAAAAATTCAAAATCATGAATAATAATTTAAATTACAGAGAGGATCTATTGAACTCTTTATATTCTAACGTAGATGATGTATTTACAGTATTCGATTATAACAATCGTCGCTTCGAATATATCTCGCCTAACTTTGAGAGTATGCTGGGTATCAATCCTACAGAGCTACATAAGAATACTTATGTTATATTTGACTATATTTTACCTGAACTGAAAGTTTATTTTAACTCATTATTTACCAATGCAATCACAGAATTCAAAGAAATCGAATTTGAATATAATCACCCTGTGTTAAAACAACACCAATGGCTGGTTATGCGTATCTATCCGGTTTATAAGAATAATCAAATCAGTCGCTATATTACATGCATTCTAGAGATAACGAAGGAATATCAGGCGAAAGTAGACATTCGGGAGGCTTTTTTGGAAGCACAAAAAGCGAATGAAGCTAAGAAAGACTATTTATCCTATATGAGTCACGAGCTTAAAACACCAATTAATGCTATCCTAGGAATGACACAAATTGCCATGAACTCACTTGATGACAAAGATAAAGCGGAAAACTGTCTGGAAAAGATTCATCTATCCTCCAAAAACCTACTTTCACTCATTGATAATGTACTTGATACTGCAATAATAGATAGTGGTAAGCTTTTGTCAATCAACGAACCATTTCATCTATTGAAGTCAATTGCTGAATTTTCCTCATTAATGTCCTCACAAGCGGAAATCAGGAATATAGGATATCGATTTATTTATCATAAGATGGTTCATGATTATCTGATTGGTGATAGCCTGCGAATCATACAGATTCTCGGTAATTGTCTGTCTAATTCCATAAAATTTACCCCTCCAGGTGGCTTGATTACTCTTGAAATATCCGAGAAAGAACATAATGAGAAATCTGGTTTGTACCGCTTTGTGGTTACGGATACAGGAAAAGGAATGAGAGAGGAATACATAGACCGGATCTTTGAACCCTTCGAGCAGGAGGACAATACCATAGGACCGAACTATGGTGGAAGTGGTCTTGGAATGTCCATTGTAAAAACCCTTATCGATCTTATGGGTGGAATAATTCGGGTCGATAGTACGGTAGGAGTCGGTACCACCATCACCATAGATATTCGTCTAATGGCTGTTGAAGAATCAATCGACAAACCAGAGACTAACAATACAAATACGAAAATACCAAAGTATGATTGTAGTGGAATGCGTGTCCTCGTTGTAGAAGATAATGCAATTAACCTTGAAATTACAATAGAACTATTAACCTGCATTAATATCCAGGTTGATACTGCGACGAATGGTTATGATGCGATTAAGCTCTTTGAGGCTTCGGAAGAAGGATACTATAATACGATATTAATGGATATCCAAATGCCCGGTATTAGCGGATACGAAACCAGTAGAATGATGCGCTCCTCGAAGCATCCGGATGCAAATAAAGTCTATATTATTGCTATGACCGCGGACAATGATACGAATAATTTTTCATGTATTCAGAGTGGTATGAATTATCACATCTCCAAGCCGATTGACATAGACAAATTTTATTCTATATTACTTACAATACGAACGATAAATATGGATTATCGAGCAATGTAAAGAGAAGCCAATAAAACTGCTGTTTGAATATTGGTTAGGATAAGTATGCAGCTGAAGGGATTTTTATTATGGAACAGTTATGTAGAAAGCTAAGAGAACTAGGTGTTGATACCGATGGCGTTATAGCCAGACTTGGTGGTAACGAGCAATTATATCTATCGATTTGCAGAAAATTTATCAATGATGCAAGCTTTCTGTCTGCAAAAAATGCATTCACTTCAGGAGATTTTATGGATGCTCAAGTACATATTCATACCCTAAAGGGAGTCTCCGCTAATCTTGGCTTCAGCATGATTCATTCCATTTGTGAACGATTATTAACGGAACTGGACCAGTATGACCTCGAAAAATTTAACGAGGATATGAATATCTTAACTAGGGAATATGACAAAATCATAGCATTAATTGTAAGAGGTTAATTTTAGCCTAAGTTATCAAATAGTAAGTGATATGAAAAAATGAACAATTTATCGATTACCCCTAAATTTGTTATCAGATTAAGTCTTGTTCCTGTACTTATATGTCAGGAGCTCATCTAGTTCTACTGAAAGCTTGGTTTTGATGATATGAAAGTTTAATACTGTTAAGAAAAATACTTGACAAAACTATAAAATAAAGTTATACTACCACCTGTAAAGAAAATTGCTTTACAGGCGGTGATTTTATGAATCAAAATGAAACCCAGATAGATAAGTTGGATGAAATCGTTATACTATCCATTCTTTATGATTTTTATGGTGAATTATTAAGCGATCATAAAAAACAAATATTTGAGGATTATATCTTGAATGATTTGTCCTTAAGTGAAATTGCCGCACAACAGGGTATCAGCAGGCAGGGTGTTTATGACATCGTGAAACGATGCACACAGGAGCTTAAGGAATATGAAATAAAGCTATCCTTAGTCAGCAGATTCCAATCAATCAAAGATAAATTGACCTCGATAAGAGATATTGTTCAAGAAGCTACTATAAAGCAGGATATAACAAAAATAGTTACAATAACAACGTTGGCAGATGATATATTAAAGGAGCTGTAATTCATATGGCATTTGAAAACCTATCGGATAAATTGCAGAACATATTTAAAGGTTTAAAAGGAAAAGGACGTCTTAATGAAGCAGATGTTAAAAATGCTTTAAAGGAAGTAAAGATGGCTTTACTTGAAGCCGATGTTAACTTTAAGGTTGTTAAGAATTTTATCAATACCATTCAGGAACGCGCCGTTGGACAGGACGTATTAAACAGTCTGACACCCGGTCAGATGGTTATTAAGATAGTTAATGAAGAGATGGTTAAGCTACTGGGTGAGCAGACTGTAGAGTTAGTATTAAAGCCCGCAAGTGAAATCACTGTTCTTATGATGTGTGGTCTACAAGGTGCCGGTAAGACAACAACGGTTGCTAAATTAGCCGGTAAACTTAAGTCCAAAGGACGTAAACCCTTATTGGTTGCTTGTGATATCTACCGTCCCGCAGCGATTGAACAGCTGCAGATTAATGGTGATAAGCAGGGTGTTAGCGTCTTCTCTATGGGAGATAAGCACAAGCCTTTGAATATTGCGAAGGCTGCCATGGAGCATGCTGCAAAAAATGGTTATAATGTAGTTATATTAGATACAGCAGGACGTCTCCATATAGATGAAGCCATGATGGAAGAACTACAGGAGATTAAAGCAAATATTACGGTTCATCAGACTCTGTTAGTGGTCGATGCGATGACCGGTCAAGATGCAGTTAATGTCTCTGAGATGTTTAATGAGAAGCTTACCATCGATGGTGTTATTCTCACTAAGCTGGACGGTGATACTAGAGGTGGTGCAGCGCTTTCCATTCGCGCAGTCACCGGTAAACCTATTCTATATGTTGGTATGGGTGAAAAATTAGCAGATCTGGAGCAGTTTTATCCGGATCGTATGGCTTCCCGTATTCTTGGTATGGGTGATATTTTAACCCTGATTGATAAAGCTCAGGTTGATTTTGATGAGAATAAGGCCAGAGAATTAGAGAAGAAAATCAAGAAAGCTGAACTGGATTTTAATGATTTCCTGGAACAGATGCAACAGATGAAGAAGATGGGTGGTATGGCAGATATTCTTGGCATGATCCCAGGCATGGGCAAACAGCTGAAAGGTGTTGAAATTGATGATAATGCTCTTTCCTCTACGGAAGCCATCATCTATTCTATGACAAAGGCAGAGCGTTCCAACCCTGATTTACTTAATCCTTCCCGCAAGAAGAGAATTGCTGCCGGAGCAGGTGTAAATATTAGTGAAGTGAATGCCCTGGTGAAGCAGTTTGAACAGACCAAAAAGATGATGAAGCAGTTTTCCGGTATGATGGGAAAAGGCAAAAAACATGGTGGTTTTAAGATGCCATTCGGATTTTAGATTTGTATATAGTCCCTATTTTTAGAGGACCTTTACAATAGATATTGAAAATTTATAAGGAGGTGAAACAAATGGCAGTAAAGATTAGATTAAAGAGAATGGGACAGAAGAAGGCTCCTTTCTATAGAATAGTTGTTTCTGATTCCAGAACACCTAGAGATGGTAGATTCATCGAGGAAATCGGTACTTACGATCCTACACAGAATCCTAGCGCTTTCAAGGTAGACGAAGAAGCAGCTAAGAAGTGGTTAGCTAATGGTGCTCAGCCTACCGATACAGTAGGTAAGATCTTCAAGCACGCAGGTATCCTGTAATTAACATCGGAACAGTTATCCAAGACTAGTTTTGGATGACAGTTGAATACCCTAATTCGCGGTGTTTCCGCAGAATGGAGATTTCTATGATGAAGGAATTAGTAGAAGTAATCGCTAAATCACTCGTGGATCATCCCGATGAGGTTGTAGTTACGGAAAAAGAAACCGATAAAGCAATTGTTGTGGAATTAAAAGTCGCTTCTGATGATATGGGTAAAGTTATTGGCAAACAAGGCCGTATAGCAAAGTCCATTCGTACCGTAGTAAAAGCAGCCGCAACAAAGGATGACAAAAAGGTAGTAGTTGAAATTCTGCAATAGCAGTATATTCAATTGCAGTTTTTCCTGTACTGAATGACGGAAGCTGTCTGTTATGTCATATGAAATATTATTTTCATAAGAGACATAGTAGTACAGCTTCTTTTTGTGGATTCCTTCATTAATGTTCCATTTTTTTCATTTGGGCTGCATGAATGATAGTAATTTCACGAGATATCATATATACTAAACAGTGTAAAAGATCGTATCTTAATTAATTCCTAACAAAATCATTATGATCGGATTGAGAAAGCATCTACTGTAAAGTAGCCATACCGGGTCATTTGAGTTGTATCAAATTTGTAGAATGTAAAATAATAAGTATCTAAACTTGTAAAGATCTGCGATAAAATTATGTTATACTTTTTACGTTATTCGGGCTTATTATAGATAACTCGGTCACGATTTATACTGCTTTTATCGCTTTCACTTATAAACTATGCACTTTGATTGTGCAGGCACAAAATGAGTATTATACAGATATGGAGGAGTTTATGGATAATTACCTTAGAGTCGGAGTAATAACAACAACCCACGGTATTCGTGGAGAAGTAAAAGTGTTTCCAACAACAGATGATCCCAACCGTTTTAAGGATTTGAAGACGCTATTTCTGGATACTGGCAAGGAACTTCTTCCTCTAGAACTGGAGGGTATAAAATTCTTCAAACAGATGGTAATCCTGAAGTTTAAAGGAATTGACAATATTAATGATATCGAAAAGTATCGAGGTAAGGACCTTTTAATCAATCGTGAAGATGCGGTAAAACTTGAGGAAAACGAGTATTTTATCTTTGATTTAATTGATTCAAAGGTGTTCACTGAGGATGGTCAGGAATTAGGTGTATTAGTAGAGATTATTACAACCGCTGCGAACGATGTCTATGTAGTAAATACCTCTGAAGGTAAAGAAGTATTAATTCCTTCCATTAAAGAATGCATTCTTGATGTAGATGTTGATAATAAGAAGATTATCGTTCATCTTCTGGAGGGCTTAATCTGATATTGTTCAACTATACTATAGTTATCGCATATAGAAAGGCATGGGTATTTCTATGAATTTTCATGTACTGACGCTATTTCCTGAGATGATTATGCAAGGGCTCAATACCAGCATAACAGGAAGAGCAATGGATAAAGGGCATATTACTGTAAATACAGTAAACATCCGAGATTTCACCGAGGACAAACATAAGCGAGTGGATGATTACCCCTATGGTGGAGGTGCCGGTATGGTGATGCAGGCAGAGCCTATCTATAAAGCTTATGGTTACCTGGCAGAGCATATCAAATTATCCAAGGAGGACCCTGCTTCTTATCAAAGACCCAAGGTAATCTATGTTACACCACAGGGGAGTATCTTTAATCAGAGTATGGCTCAGGAATTCGCGAATGAGGAGGATCTTATCTTTCTTTGCGGACATTATGAAGGTATTGACGAACGTGTCCTAGACATGGTTGTAACTGATTATGTGTCCATTGGTGATTATGTCCTTACCGGCGGAGAATTACCGGCAATGGTTATGATTGATGCTATCTCACGTCTGATCCCCGGTGTTCTGAATAATGATGTCTCCTCAGAGTTCGAATCCTTTCAGGACAACCTACTGGAATATCCTCAATATACCAGGCCGGAGACCTTCCTGGGACAGAAGGTACCTGATGTATTATTGTCCGGTCATCATGCCAATATCGAAGCTTGGAGAAGACAGCAATCCATACTCCGTACCTATGAACGACGCCCTGATTTATTAGATAAAGCTGAACTAACCGAGGCAGAAGGAGAGTTCTTAACAAAACTGATATTTCAAAAAAACTTTGATGTTTACTAAAAACGAGAGTAAACAAGTTGACTTCTAAAGTTTATTATAAGAATAAATTTGTAATTGTTAGCAATTTTGTATTGGATGATGGATGTGAAATAATAATAGAGATTTATTGGAGACTAACATTATGAAAAGGGAACATTATTCTAAATTAATAAATGCCCTTGGTATTTTATTTATCATATTATTTGTTATTGTAATGATAATAGAGATATCCAATTTTAGCCCTTATAACACTAGAATGCCTTTTTTTATGGATAGAATATTGGAATTTTTATTGCCTAGTATTTTGTGTTTTATTCTAGCACGTATTAGTAAAAACAAATACAAATGAATTCTAATCCATTAAAAATCGATTACCTATTAGATAAGACACACATATTTTCATCAAGAAGATTATATCTATACAAAAGTGAACTAGTAATTATTAAATTATGGTGGTGATTACAATTTATTTATATCATTATTTTGATAAAACAATAGGACCATTTGTCAATTTATCAGATATTCCTATAGAGGAAGCTAAGGCTGTTCTTGATGCAATTAAAGAGTCTAAACCAAATGTTCAGTGTGCTAAACGACACCCTCAATATATGGAGGACAGATCTTATTATGAAGAGTTACTTAGGTCAGAGTTTGCGAAAAAAGGCGGTATTATAATAAGAAAATCTCCGCATTATATGGTGGTCGAACATAGTCCGTGGTTAAGCACGTGGTTTGAAAACAGCTCTTTTATAAAGATACCCCTTGAGGAATTTGATTTAAGAACCATTTCTTTTACTTATGGTGATTCCCACCCCACATTTAGCCCACGAGTAAATAAAATGGATGGAAAAGAATATCGCAAAAAACTATATACTTACGAAGAAATATTAAGAATAATAGAGAAATATGGACTGCCGCAAGATTGGAATGATGATGGACAATACGGTCCGGAACGGTACATAGAAGCCCATATATGGTGTGATGAAACGATAAATAAATACTGTTAGTAAATAGTATTTATTGTATAAGTTTTACTGTATTAGTATTTCTTTCATTAGTATTTCTTGCTATGATATTTCTTTCTTTGATATTGTTTGCTTTGGCATAATGTTATAAGAAATTGAACTGAGCTTAAGTATAAAGAACAACTTGTACCTGTTGCAAAACTCGTAACTGAAAACCAATGATTGTGACGACCTATGAATTCATCTTGGGCAGACCGGCTGACGACGGCCGACCATGTCCGATATGAGACTCAATGCTTTGAGGCTCATAAGAGGACATGCCTAGGAAGGAAAGGCAACCAAGTGAATGTGTAGGTCGCCGCAATCATTGGTCCATACCACCAAGCTTTGTCTTTGTAACCAAGTGTCATTAAGGTCTTATCTTTGCTCTTATATTTAGTAACAAACAAAAGAACCAAGGAAATAATCGTACATACTCATGAAAAAATGCTTGCATTTGTTGGGCGTTTATGCTAAAGTTAGATGTTGTGAGATGGGATGGTCCTCTGATACTTGAGAAATAAGCGTGTCAAGAACATCTAAATATTAAGGAGGTCACAAGATGAACGATATTATTAAGAGTATTGAAGCTGAGCAGTTGAAAGCAACTGTTACTGATTTCAACGTAGGCGACACGGTTCAAGTTTACGCAAAGGTAAAGGAAGGTAACCGTGAAAGACTTCAGGTATTCGAAGGTACTGTATTAAAGAGACAGAACGGCGGACCTAGAGAAACTTTTACAGTTAGAAAGACATCGAATGGCATTGGTGTAGAGAAGACTTGGCCTCTTCATAGCCCTATCATTGATAGGATTGAAGTTATCAGACGCGGTAAAGTAAGACATGCTAAGTTATTCTATTTACGTGATAGAGTAGGTAAGAAAGCTAAAGTTAAAGAGATAATCAGATAGTACTACGAAGGGACAATACTTACGAGATTGTCCCTTTTTTAACACGAAGAAAGGCTCGAGCTGCCTCTGTTAGGCAGCATGAAGTTAGTGTGAAAATCATAGATTTTCACACGGCAACTTTGTACCTGCGGCCCAAAGTTTGCAGGTCGTGAGAAAGGTATGATATTTGTATGGATTATGATTTTGACAGAGAAAGCAAAAAGCCATTAATCATGAAAATATTCATCAAGGTATTTATCTGGGCTGCACAAATAGCAGCAGTGATTTTTTTGGCTTATTTTATAGTATATTATGCTTTAGAACGAACCAATATGGTCGGCATCTCCATGGAAACCACCTTAATGGACAAAGATCAGATCATTATTAATAAATTTTCCTACCGTTTTACAGAACCCAAACGTTTTGACGTTATTGTATTTAAGCAAAGCGGAGAAGAGCATAGCTATTATGATATCAAGCGAATCATAGCTCTACCGGGCGAAAGCATTCAGGTGAAGGATGGTCTCATTTATATCAATGGTGAAGTTGTTGAAGAGCTAGTGAATGTTGAACCAATGGCGAATTACGGTCTTGTCGCCGAGGAATTAAAATTAGAAGAGAATGAATATTTTGTATTAGGAGATAATCGTAATAACAGTGAAGACAGCCGTTTTGCCAGTGTCGGAATGATAAGGCGCGAGGAGATTATCGGTGAAGCTTTTTTACGAACATCACCCTTTAATTTTGTTAATAAGCTTAATTTAATCAAAGAGCTTGAATCAGAAGAAGAAGCCGAGTAGATTACTCGGCTATTGGAGGTAACAATGCATTTTCAATGGTATCCTGGTCATATGGCCAAAGCAAAACGTTCCATGCAGGAGGATATGAAACTGATTGATGTGGTAATAGAGCTGGTGGATGCCAGAATACCATATTCCAGTACCAATCCTGATATTGATACGTTAGCAAAAAATAAATCAAGAGTAATACTGCTTAATAAAGCTGATATGGCGGACCAGCGTTATAATAATGCTTGGAAGGAGTACTTTGAAGAAAAGGGCTATTTTGCGACCTTAGTCAATTCCAAAAGTGGCACCGGAGTAAAGCAAGTCCAAGAAATAGTAAACAAAGCATGTCAGGCAAAAATCGATCGCGACCGCAGAAAAGGTATTCTTAACCGTCCGGTTCGTGCGATGATCGTCGGAATACCCAATGTAGGTAAATCTACTTTTATTAATACTTTCGTAGGGAAAGCTTCCACTAAGACTGGTAATAAGCCCGGTGTTACTAAGGGAAAGCAATGGATTAGAATTAGTAAATCAATCGAATTACTTGATACACCCGGTATCCTCTGGCCAAAATTCGAGGATCAGGAGGTTGGTTTAAAGCTTGCCTTGATTGGCTCTATTAACGATAACATTGTGAATACTACGGATTTAGCCTTGGAATTAATACTATTAATCCAGAAGACTTATCCCAAGGTACTCGCTGATCGCTATGGATTAGAAGTATCATCCGAGGTTCTGGATATGAAAGGTGCTGTTAAACTACTGGCTCAGATTGCAATCAAGCGATCCTGCCTATTAAAAGGTGGTGAGCCGGATGTTGATCGTGCCGGCGGTCTCTTAATTGATGATTTTCGTAGTATAAAGCTGGGGAATATAACTCTGGAGGTTCCACCTGCAAAGAAAAAAGAAAAACTGTCTACTGAAGTAAAAAGTCAACCTGAAGAAACTATACAGCCTGAAGAAAACGTATAGCACGAATAATAAATACCTAAGAATATGGAGGTTTCTCTA
>JAQZBA010000082.1 GCA_029239365.1 Herbinix sp.
TATGGTACTTAGTAGGCTTAACTATCCCATTAATGCATATAGTTAACGCTTCCAGATTGGTCAAATCCGGGTTGTGCGGCTTCTCGGAGTGAGCTAAGAACAGCCACTTCCCATTCTCTTCTTCTCGCAGTTGATATAAGATATTCTCTGTTCTCATACCATGTTGGTTGCGAATATCAATCTCACGATAGGAAGTAAGGCTTTCCAGAAGACTATTCTCATTGAACTCAATATGTGTACAACGCCTTAACAGCGTAGGAAGTTCCTCCGAAGCAACTGCATCAATATGGGTTGGCGTATTACCTGCAAAGATCACTTTACCTCCCCGCTTCACAAATTCCTCCAACCTCTCCAGAGTGGATCTGCGAAGTGTAATACAATTGGGGACGAGAATTACATCATACTCCATTGCTCCTACCAAAAAGCCATCAGAATCTCCCGTTCTCTCCCAGGGCTGTAGCTGTGGCAACAGGGATTCTGCTATGAAATCAAAGTCAATCAAGCCATATAAGAGCCACTTGACTAATTGCAGGAAATTAGTATCCATTTCTCTGCGAATACCTTCCGTATGTTCCTTCGTACCCCAATAAAGCCAGAAGGATTCGATGGGATGAATAACGCCAACCTTCACCACTGCTTTACCCCGTGTCAAGGCTGTATTAATTCTTGCAAAATAATCTTCCAGCCATGTATATTCCTTATACCAAGGAGATTGATACCCAATGGGTGCCGGATAATCTCTCTTGGCTTCCCCTGCCATGGAAGTCCACGTTAAATGATGAACACGTACCGTTACTCCTAACGCAGCCTGCCAATCTCCTGCTAATTTATGCCCGCGGAAGTCAAAATCCCAATTGGTAACTCCATAGATTTCGCTTAGCACACCCGGGCAAGCATATTGATGCGCTGCACTTTGGGCTTGCTTGGCTGTGGTCAGCTCTCTTCGGTCACAGAGCATATCGATACCCGGGATACCAAAGGAGCGATAGGAGCGCATTGCTTCACCCAGAGCTGAAGTCTGGGAATGAAGGGTCGGCTCCTCCATCATATGCCCGGCTAGTAACAGATTATGTTCCCTACACCATCCTCCCACAGTATCAGCAAAAGCCTCTGTAAAACGTTCACATACATGGTCGTGATAGTGATACCGATTAACGGATATCTCAAGTCCGGGTAAGTCCCAGAACACTTCAGGCAAATGTTCCAAAAAGCTTACTCCATATGCCTTCTGATAGCTCTCTTCGAAATCATCGGTATAGGGGATTGTTAAGGCCACCTTATCCTCTGAAAAGCCAAGCATCGTCTTGTGTGAGAATTGGGGTTCATCGGTAAATATCGCCGGAATACTAGTTCCAAAGCTATCTCCCAGCTCACGGTAATAGGCTTCATGAGTTACCTGGATAAAGCGCTCTACTGCTGCCTTATCGAGTGTATTCAGGTACGTTTGATTATTAAACCATGCATTATTGCCGGATATCTCAAGATAAGCGTACCAGGTATCGTAGCCCTTTGCTGCCTCCTGTTGCTTATCTATGCGGTGATATTCTGTTAGGTATCCATGCTTTAAAAGTACTTCATACTTGGCCAGGAACCTACGGTTGTTACTTCTTACTGCTTTCGCAGAGGAATCTAAGGAACAATCCTCGGAACCACCCTTCTCAGATAGCTCTTCTGTAGTGAATACCAGAAACCGGATACGGTATTTCTCGTCCTTGGTTACAAGTCCACCTGCTGCACCGGAAGGCCATCTATCTTCATCATATAACCAGGTAAGCATATCTTTTTCTTTTGCATATTCGTGTGTGTACTTTACTAAGTCCAGGAACTCCTCACTCAGATAAGGGACATCCAGGCCTGTCCTGGAATGAATATGAGCCCCACCCATACCCATCTCTTTTAATTCGTTCAGGGTATTTTCAATATGAGTCTTCGTCATCTTGGTGTTCCAAGCCCAAAAGGGAGTACCTCGGTACTCTTTAGTGGGGTTGCGGAACAATTCCTCATTCAATTTCATCTCTTCATTTCTTGGATATAGCATATTGCTTCACCTCCGCTGCCTTTCCCTGATTAAGAAAGGCTCTCCCTTGAAGTTCTTAGCCTTTATCTCGTAATAGATATTGGCTTACATAACGCAATCAAATCTTCTACTCTGGCAGTAGCCATACACTCTACCGTATCGGATGCGCCATAATAGATTTTAACTTCACCATCATCCTCTAAAATCATGCCTCCAGGGAAGATGACATTGGTACGAAATCCTCCTTCTGTCTCATACTCTGTCTCCGGTGCAATTAACGGCTCCTCGGACATTCCGATTACCTTGGAAGGATCCTCAAGATCCAACAGCATGATTCCCGCACAATAACGCTTCTGCCAACGATCCTCCCATCCATTCTTACCACGGGTACGGTCAATGTCTACCGAATGGAACAGGGTAAGCCAACCTGCTTCTGTCTTCACCGGTGGAGCTCCCGGACCGATCTTATCATTAGCAAAGGGTACATCCTCTACCGCCAATAATAGCTTCGTATCTCCCCAATACTTCATATCATAGGAATAGGACATCCAGGTGTCAAAACGGTCTACTCCACCTCTGGAATACACCGGGAAGGGGCGTTCGAGACGTACATATCTTCCACCGATTTTCTCAGGGAACAACACCATATTACGGTTATCCGGAGCTGTTAAAGAAAGTACAGTAACTGTCTTCAAGTCCTCTGTTACTCCGATTCCACCTCGAAGACCATGCTTGGTATCTACTGCAAAGCACAGATAGCATTTATCTTCAATGATAGTAAGCCTGGGATCATAGACTTTGGTAACCTCCGGGTCACCAAGATCCTTTACTGTTAGAAAGGGCTCTTCCTGAACCTTCCAGGTAATTCCGTCCTCACTGAAAGCCAGTCCGATGAGACAACCCTCGAAGGAACCCTTACCGTTATAGTCATAATCATTACGGAAGGCCATGATATAGCTTCCTCTATATTTTACCACACCCGCATTAAAGATGCACTCTGCTTTATAAGGAATATCCTTAGCACTCAGTACCGGGTCTCCTCCCTGATGTCTGGTAATCACCTTGCTTGATTTTAAGATTGGTAACATTTTAGCCATAATTTTAACTCCTATCTATTCTATATTTTAAAGATCCTCATTGCTTCTTCGAGCTGCTTTACATTTGCTTTTAATTCCGCGGCCTCCTCATTCAAGGCCTTTACTGCGCGTAATTGATCCTCTGCCGTTGTCTCCACTTCTTCACTTGCAGCTGCTGTCTCTTCGGAAATTGCTGAGATATTAACAATTGCGTTCAGAGTTAAGGTCTTCGCATTCTCAATATCCTTAATCTCTTCCGAGATATTACCTAGCTTCATAACCAGCTTCTCAACGTAGGTATTGATATTCTCAAAAGCCTCTACTGTATTGTGTAACGCCTCTTCTTGCGATTGTACGATTACTCCGGTTTGTTTTACAGAATCAACCGTGGATTTGGTCTTGCTCTGAATTCCATTGATTATAACCCCTATTCTTTTGGTTGCATCGGCAGAATCTGCTGCCAATTTGCGAATTTCCTCCGCAACCACAGCAAAGCCTCTTCCTGCCTCACCTGCTCGCGCAGCCTCAATACTGGCGTTCAGAGAAAGCAGATTGGTCTGCACCGTAATCTCGGTAATCACTTTAATGATATCGCTGATTGCTTTTGATTCACGTTCCAATTCCTGAATATTGCGTATTGTAACCTGGTTAGTGCTTGCAGTTGCCTCTGTCTTATTACTGAGATCATCAACAATTGCAATACCGTTTTTAACAATAGACCTTGCTGTACCTGCAATCTTCTCGATCTCTCCGGCATTATCATATACCCGATTGATTCGCTCAGCCAGATCATTGGTCTGAACTAAGCATTGCTCCGTATCCTGTGCCTGATCCGTGACGCCGTGCTGAATATCAGCAATCGCAATCCCTATATTCTTACTGGACTCAAGCATAAGCTGTGAGCTCGAATCAACTTTATAAGAGGATGCCAGTACCTGATCACTTATCATGGTGGTCTTCTCAATCAGGTTCTTCATGTTATGAATCATATGATTAACACTGTCACCTAAGCTTCCGAATTCATCTTTACGCTTTGTATTAATCTGAACGGTGAGATCTCCCTCTGCCGCGAGAGCAAGCTTTACCATAATTTTATGTATGCTTGAGCTAATATCACTAGAGATAAGAACTCCAATCGCAATCGCCAAGACAGCTGCGATGATCACAACGATAAAGGTTATCGTCTTAATGATATCTGCCTGCTTAGCCAAATGAGAATAAGGAATCAGCGCACACGCCATGGAAGCGGTATCTCCTATCTTGGCATAAACATAGAAATATTTCTCCTTGTTCATCTCAACATATTCATGACCATTGCTTTCTTCACTGTCCAAGGAAGATAGGAAGAAGCTCTGTCCGGCAAAAATCGGATCGGCAGCATCATCGGTATCAGTAATTTCTCGTCCATCCGGGCAGATAAATGCAAAGGAACTTCCCTCCGGTAGATCAAGTCCTTCAATTACTTCCTGAAGAATAGTCTTTTTCACATCAATCATGATAAAACCAACCGGCTGGGAGGCTGTATTATAATACTCCCTTACCAGGGTAATTCCGTATTTCTCTGAGTTGATCCCAAGTTCCAGGTCGAAATAGGGATGATAGCCACTCCATAACATCTTACGTTTTGCTGAGGATACCTGCTTTGCTTCATCGGTCTCCTTATATACCAGATACGGAATATCTTCCTTTGCTTCCTGTATGAAGGAGCCGGTCGAAGTGATTTCTTTTCCATAATTCGCAATGACAGCGATATTTTCAAGAATGCTGTTCGCGGTAGCCATGGAAATCACATTATTGCGAAGCATACGCAAAGTCTCGTTCTCCAGGCCCCCGTCCTTTTTATAGAAGCCGGTAAAATACTGTTTCATAATTGCATCGTTTTGTAGCTGCAAAGAAATATCTTCTACATTATTAAGAATTAACTCATAATACTCTGCCGCTGTATTAATACCGGCAGCTGTGGAATTTTCATAATTGCCTATAATCTTTTCAGATGCCTTGGTGTAAGACACTAACCCTAATACTATGATGCATACAACCGGAATAAGAAAGCAGAGGATAAGCTTTCCCTTTATACTCGAACCCCATAATCTCATATAACCTCCATGCTGCCTATTTTGGGCAGCTCAAAACCCGGAAGAACAAGGAGTTCGCTCCAATGGGCAAACTTCGCAGTTCTTCCAAAAGTGAATTATGAATTTCATAATTCACTTTGTGAATTTGATTTTCAATTCACATTATTCACGCATCTTTACTTATCAATCATTCGTTTTTCTCTATATTCAGTCGGGGTACAACCGTAATATTTCTTAAAACAGCTCGAAAAATAACGTTGAGAACTATAGCCGGTGCTTTGAGCAACATCCTGAATCTTGTTTGTCGGATTCTGCAGAAGTTCTCCAGCCAGCTCCATTCTTTTTTGTATTAAATATTCGGTAAATCCTTCCCCCGTTTTTTGTTTAAATACTTGTCGAACATAATTGGCACTAAAAAACAGCTGTGAGGAGGCACTTTCCAGGTTAAAATCCTCATTGGACAAGTTATGCTCAATCAATGTCTTGATATCATAAACCAGCTTGTCACTTTGATTGGATATAATCAAAGAAAATTCATCACAACGTCTTGAGATATAGCTCTCTAGCATTACTTTTGTGTCATACAAGGATCCGCATAGCAACTGATCCTTAAAGTATTGTTTCATCTTCTCATCCTGCCAGATGCGGAAGGAGCTACCGGATTCCATCAATGCATTATCCAAGGCGAATACCAGTCCAAAGATTGACATGCTGACGTACTCGATTGATGTAACATAGAAGCTTTCATAATACTGAATTATTTCATTCAGAATAGCCAATGCTTTATCTTTTCGTGCAAGCCGGATATTCAGTATTAATTTCTCCTCGAGTTCCTGCGGACGGTTGCGAAGCGGCTCCAGACTACGATTGGCTAAAATCTGCTTAGCCTCTTCATAATTCATGACACAGCCTTGATCCGGTAATATGGTCTTTGTAACGAGTAAGGCTTCTTCATAAGAAGCTGACACAAGTTCAAGTCTTGGATAAATCTTACCCAGAGCACAGACTAACCGAATGTTATAATATTTCTGAAAGCTTAGATTCATCTTCTCTAAGCTAGTTCGAAGCCCGGTATAGAATTCAAATACATCGGTATGATTGCTGCAGTAGATAAATACCAGCTGCTTGTCATGAAAGCTGACCGCATAAGTCTTTGTCTCGGAGTCAAAATATTCATCTTTCACGATTCGAAGAAAGTCCTCGATCAAATTCTGATTACTGAAGCTCCATTTGATATCAACAGCATCGGTCTGTAGCTTCAGTATTCCACAGCAATAATAATGCGCCTTCATATCCAGTTTTATCGCTCTAGCCTCTTCAAGAAGGTTCTTTTTATCCGATTTATTCATAAGAATATCTTTTAAAAATCTCTCCTGGATATAAGATAGATTATCATCGAATTGGGTTTGAAGCTCAGTCATGTTACGCAATAAGGAAGCATTATTCTCTATCTCTTCGATCAGTTTTCCTATTACCTCGAAAAGCTCATCCGGCAAGAAGGGTTTGAGAAGATAATTGGTAATACCTAGCTCCATTGCGGTTTTTGCATAAGCAAAGTCATCGTAACCGCTTATAATTACAGTTTTGATGTTAACTCCTGTATTTTTAATCGCCTTAATCAGCTCCAGACCGCTGAGCTTGGGCATACAGATATCCGTGATTAAGATGTCCGGCTTCAATTGCTCTACCATATCGATTGCCTGTGTACCATCCTCTGCACACCCGACAACCTCTACATCCAGAGTAGATAGATTAATGCTCTTGGCTACCAGATCTCTTACATATGCTTCATCATCCGCGATAAGAATTCGATACATATTAACCGACCTCCATAATCTGTGTAGGAATTATAATAGTGGCTTTCGTCCATTCTCCAAATTTGCTTTCAAACATCAAACCATAGTCATCACCATAATATAGCTTAATTCTTTCATTCACATTATAGATACCATAGCCTTCTTTCTGCTGGGTTTTTCCTTCCATGAGAGAAGCATTGATATTCCTAAGCTTTTCTTCATCAATACCATTCCCGTTATCTTCAACGCAGAGTTTGATTACTAAGATACCATTATCTCCGATATGTTTACTGGAGTAGATTTGGATTAAGCCTTCTGTATCCTTCATTTTAATTCCGTGATAAATCGAATTTTCTACCAGGGGTTGAAGAATTAATTTTATCGTAGGAATGCCAAGTAATTCTTCCTCAACATCAATCCGATAATTTAATTTCGTCTTATATCTGATTCGTTGTATGTTCAAATAGCTTCTAACATGTTCAATCTCATCTCTTAAGGTGATGATTTCATTACCCTTACTAAGACTCAGTCTGAAAAACTTACCGAGGGAATTAGATAAGATGCTAATCTCCGATGCTCCCTGGTCTGCTGCCTGCCAGGTAATTGCATTCAAGGTGTTATAAAGAAAATGAGGGTTAATCTGTGCCTGCAACGCCTTTAGTTCAGCCAATCGTTTCTGCTTCTGAACGTTTTTCACTATTTCCTTTTCTTCCTTTAAGGCTTCAATATTAACATTAAGTTCAGAAATCAGATGATCAATTTCACCGATCATATAGTTAAAACCGTCTGCCAAATTACCAACCTCATTCTTGTGAGGATAGCTGAATTTGACGTGGAAATCCTGCTGATCAGCTCGTCGCATGATTTTCACAAGATTATTCATCGGTGTTGTAATACTGAAGGCTAAAACTACCGTGATGATGATACTGACGATAACACCTAAGATTAAAATCAATATGATAAAGGTTCGTAAGGCTGCCAGATTCCTTAAAAGGTCCGACTTGGATTTGATGCTGTAAAGTCTCCAATCATTAGTCCTTATCATCGTATAGGTTCCGAGATATTCCTCGCCCGTATAATTCACCTGCTTACAGATAGCCTTATTGGCACCGAGCTCCTCTGTGCTGAAGCTGTCAACAATCGAACCTTCCTCTGTTCCATAATTAACGATATTATTCCCTGCCCCATCCACGATGAATAGCTTATCCACCGAGGCATAATTCTCAGCCAGGTACTTTTGAATCATTGATTGCTGCAAGTTAACCACGATATAGACATGCTCAACACTACCAACAACCAAAAAACGGAATACTACAGGAATTACTATCTCATTACCTATAAAAATCTGATCCTCCATTGCCGGGAACCAAGCTACTGATTTATTCGGGTCATTTTCAAAGGTGCTATAGAATTCTGACTCTTTAAAATTAAAATTGTGATTTCTTATTCTAGAGAAATTATCAAAAGAACTGAGATCTGTATACATGAAAATAGAATGAATATATCGGTCTCCCTGATAGATCTCCGTTAATGAATCGGCAACATAGCCTAGAATCTCAGTATAATTCTCGCTCTGAGGATCATTCAGATAATTACTCATCGGTGTGGTGAAGGATATATTACTGTACATTGCGTAAACCCTTCGGATGACAGTCCCAAGCTTATCGGTCAGATATGTGTTGGCCTGATAGATGATATCTTCAGAGCTGCTGTAGGTATTCTCCAGGGTATCGGTAAAGGCATAGTTATAGTACAGATATCCGGCTACACTACTATTGATAAATAAGATTGATACACATAAAAGAATAATCTTGGTTCTTATTTTTAGATTACTAAATAATCTTCTCATCCTTGATCCTCATCTCGAAATTAGTGTTACACATATGATGAATTGCGAATCCAAATCACATGCTATCTACTAATCATTATACCATAGGCACTGCGGTTCATACAGTGATTTATCCTTTCACTGCACCGGCTGTCAGTCCGGAGATAAACTGCTTATTAGCGAAGAAATAAACGATTAGAATTGGGATGATTGCAATGGACGCTCCCGCCAGCATGATATGCCATTCCGCTGCTGCGTTCATGGAATATTTCAACTGAACAACTGCTACGGTAAGGGTTTTCAGCTTTGGCATGGAAATACTCATGACAAGAGTTGTAACATAGTCGTTCCAAGCATTTCGGAAGGTGAATAAAGCAACTACCGCCATAATTGGTGCGATCAGTGGACGGATGATGCGAAAGAATATACCATAGGCAGAACATCCGTCAATAATTGCTGCCTCATCCAGTTCCTTGGGAATACTCTGTATAAAGCCCATTACCAATAATACATTCGCTGACTGCCCACCGGTTAATACGAGTATTAATCCGACAATGCTTTTGTGAAGTCCGAATTTCATCAGCAGGGAATAGATTGGATATAGGGTTACTGATCCAAGTGCAATAAACATCAAGCCAACATAAAAGGTCATAATCAGCTTCTTCCCTACAAACTTCTGTCTGGCAAATACATAACCGGCCAGGGAGGAAGTAAATACGGCGATTATCATCGTTGATACACTGATCACGATACTATTTATGGTGTACTTTGTGAAATTAGCCTTCACAAAAGCTTCCCAATAGTTGCCAAACTGCCATGCTCCTTCCGGGAGAAAGCTACCTCCTGCTGTCAATTCACCGTTTGTCTTAAAGGAACCAATCACTGCATATAAGATCGGATAGACTGTAAACACAACCATGACAACGAGGAAGAGAGTGACTAGGGTACCAAGAGATATTTTTAATAATTTACTTTTCATGTTCCATCCAATCCTTTCTAATATACGTCATCTAGTCTCTTCGATACTCTCAGGTATACCACGGTTACTATTCCTGCAATCATCGCTGATACCGCACTTACTGCAGCACCATAACCGTACTGGGGTAGTGTTATGCTGCTGGCTGATATCGGGAAGAAGTAGGAGTAGCCATACAAGGACATTACCATGGTGGAATAATTCGGACCACCTTCGGTCAATACCATGACATTCGTCATATCATGGAATGCTGCGGTAATCGAAAGCATCAAGATAATCTTGAGGATAGGACCGAGCATCGGTAAGGTTATGTACCATACCGTCTGTGGGCTGTTTGCTCCATCTATTTTGGCACTTTCCAGTGTTTCTTCCGATATTCTCTGGAGTCCGGCAATAAAATAAACCATATAATTACCGATACCTCCCCAGATTGCCGTGAGAACCAGGGTCTCCATAGAATTCTCAGCTCCAAGCCAGTTAATCGGTTGCTTAATGATATTCCACTCCATCAGGTAAAAGTTAATCTGTCCGTTATATACATTAAAGAGCAGGTAAAATACCAAACCCATAACTGCCGCACTCATGATTGTTGGAACAAAGATAACGCTCTGCAGCAGACCATTTCCTTTGCGCTTCTTGCTAAGAAATAATGCAAGTAGAAATGCTAACGGAATGATGATAATAATTTTGGCTCCTGCGTATACGAAGGTGTTTTTTGCTGCCTTCCAATAGAGATCATCACGAAAGACACGCATTAGGTTATCGAGGCCAACAAACTTCGGTGCCTCAGAAGCAAGCCCACTATAACGGTAAAATATAAATTTTAAAGTCCAGATACATGGATAGATGGAAAAAGCAATAAATAGAACCAGATTAGGGAGAAGCATACTATAGGCCTGTAAATTCTCTTTTATCTTTCTCTTATTCTTTGTGGTTAATACCTGCGATTTTGTCATGTTCTTCAAGGTCATTCTCCCTTCTTTCTAAAAAATATGGGGCACTCAATGTTCAAGTGCCCCGTGTAGTTATTTTACTTTCTTGGCTTACTTTGAAGGACTCTTGGGATCAAAGCCGCTCTTTACGATTGGTGTAATTGTTCCTTCATCAATACCAGCCTTCAATGCTGCGTTGTAACGATCCGTAAGATCCTGTAATCCTGCAGCAATATCAGTATCACCATAGAACATGGAAGCAAAGGTAGCATTGCTATCCATTCCTTCAAGAACAAATGCGGTAGCATTCGCTTCCTGAGGATTACGTGGCCAGATCGAATCGGTAGTACCGATTAACAGATCCGGATTATCAAGATAAACCTGAGCAGGGCTAGCTTTTTCAATTACAGCAGGAACGATGCTGATACCTAAACCTGCCTCATAATACTCTACTTGGAAATCAATGTTCATGAAGATAGAGTTATATACCTTCCATGCTGCATCAAGATTTTCACTTTCTGCATTGAATAAGTATCCACCGTTTGCTACAAAGCCTTGAGCACCGGTAACCTGTCCGCTAAGGGTAGGGATCTGAACTACGCCCCACTCATCAGCCATAGGGAACTGATTCTTGTATACACCAGGCTCAGCATGGGTAAAGGAGATGTACATACCAATCTTACCAGCTGCAAACTGTGTCCTAAGAGGGTCGATGTCTAAGGACTCGCAACCTGGGAAAGCTGATGACTCAGAAAATAACTCTTTCCACTGTGTTAATAAATCAGCGTACTGTGTGAAATCAAACTGACCTGTAGTAAAGTTATAACCATTCTGAAGACCTAACTGACGTTGTACCTGATATAATAAGGAACGGTTCAATGCAGAACCAGGGTTCTTCATATTAGCTGCAAAGCCATAAATGCCTTCGCCGGATAACTTCTCGGTAATAATCTTAGCATCTGCAACCATCTCTTCGAAGGTAGCCGGAGGTGTTGCAATACCAGCCTTTTCAAAGATGTTCTTGTTGTAGAATAAACGACCGGTGGTACCTGTTACAGGAACATAATAGATTTTGCCATCGATTTCATTTAATCCGGGAATTATGGATGCTGCAAAGGTTGTCTTGAAGGTTTCATCCATAAGAGGAGCTAAATCAGCAAGTCTTCCGCTATTAACGTGACTCTCGAATACTTTTGTCTCCTGAGAGAACATATCCGGAGCTTCGCCTGACTGGAAAGCCATATCCATTGCCTGCTGATAATTATCGGTATAAATCTGAAAATCTACTTCGATATTATCTGTGTTTGTCTCGTTATATTCTGCTACCTTTTTTGTGATCATATCTGCGTCATGTCTATCCTTTGACCAAATAACCACTTTTGTCTTCTCTG
>JAQZBA010000428.1 GCA_029239365.1 Herbinix sp.
GATATGAATGCAGTGAACCGTATGCTGGAGGAGATAGAAGAAAAGGATACTCACATTGATATTCTCTTTAATGATGCGGCAGTTCAGATTGCATATCGTACAGAATATTATAAGACTCCCGTAGAGGACTTTGCCCAGAGTTTTATGATCAATACCATTGCTCCTGCGATGATTTGTTATCGGTTAATACCGAAGATGATTGAAAAAGGTTTTGGAAGAGTGATTAATACGACCAGCGGTATTAGAAATGAACCGGAACAGGCAGGTTATTCCGCAAGCAAAGCAGCCTTAGACAAATTCACAAAGGATCTGGGCTCTAAGCTGGAAGGCACCAATGTAATGATTAACCTGACCGATCCCGGTTGGTGCAGAACCGACCTTGGGGGACCTCATGCTCCGAATGATGTAAAGAGTTGCATTCCGGGTATTGCAGTCGGTGCTTTTGTAGATGATAAGAAGAGCGGTAGATTCCTTCCGGCCCAGGCTTTTGTTACTATGTCTCTGGAGGATGCGGTGAAAAAAGCATATACCATGGAATAAATGAAATAAGGGCTTTACCATCGGAACACTCCCAATGGAGTGTGAGATGACTAAGCCCTCATGCCGTGATAATTGAAAGTTCGAGAATCGGGTTTTCTTTATGATTAGTAAGGAAAGATGATGTGGAAGCCTTATTTTAATGCTATGAATTATACTACAGGAATTTTTAATATCTGGCCAACATAGATCGTGTCGCTGCTAAGATGGTTCAGTCTCTTGATTACCTCATAGCGGTCAGCCGAACCCAGATAGGTTTGGCTGAGCTTACTTAAGGTATCACCTTTTTTTGCAGTATATTTAATAAATTTCATTATTTTTAGCTTCTGACCTACATCAATCACATCAGGGTCTTTTATCTGGTTCAATTGGATCAGTTTCTGAACGGTAGTATCATACTCAGCGGCAAGTTTATTAAGAGTATCACCGCTCTGAACGATATGATATAGATAATAACGGGTACCTGTATCCGGCTCTTCCTGATCATTGCAGTTACAATAACGTTTTACAGCCGTAGTGATTTCGTTAGCACACTCCTCCCAAAAGCTTCGCTTTGCCATAAGCTCCTGTGCCTCTCGTTGGTTGGTCATGAAGGCAATTTCACATAGGATGGAGGCTTTCGTGCCCATGGTCTCACAATTGCACATTGCATAACTGGCACTGTGAATTCCCCTATTTTTCTGTCGTGTTCCTTTACTAAGCTCTTGTAGAACATAGTCAGCAAAATGTCTGGAATCTGCAAAGTGTTCACTGTGGATATAAACTGAGACACCTTCTATTGTATTGAATGCTTTTCCATCACCATAAGCGTTAAAATGGATGGAAATAGAATAATCGCAGCCTGCATTTTTAATCATATTCTGACGCTTTGAAAGTGATATATCCTTATCGTCAGCGGAATTTGAATCATCCCAACCGGTCCGGATAACATCAAAGTTCTCTTCCTTTAGTCTGGTGTACAGAAGATTAGCGATACCAACGTTGGCATAATGCTCGGGATACTGAGCCCCTTTCTTAATATCAATCTTCCCATCTGTATTTATATCAACATCATTTGTAAACGGCGGTGTTCTTTTGCCGGGAGTATTACTACCGTGTCCTGCATCAATCGCAATTTTCAATTTAGCCATAGAATTGGTCCTTATCTTGGATTAGAATGCTTACTATATTAATATACTCTTCTACTTAAGCGGGGTTACATTAAATAATCCTATATCCGGAGTAGATGGATATAGGATTTGCTTTATACAAGAAGTTGTTCTGTGATTAATAACCTTCCCTTCTCCTTTTGTGTCTAAGGGCATGTCGTTTCTTACCGGATTCCCATTCAGCGCGTTCTGTTTCGGTCTCTAGAACCAGTTTGGGTACCTCGGATGGATGGTCCTCATCATCCAAGGCAACCATTACGAGATAAGCGCGGTTAACCACCTTACGGAAACCTTGTAGATCTTCAACATAGGTATCTACTCGGACCTCCATCGATGTATTTCCGACATAGGTGATATGTCCGATTAAGACAAGGGTATTATTTATAAAAGCACCTGCTTTAAATTGCAGGTTATCAATTGCGGCGGTAGTTACATTGCGACCACAGTGGCGTCTTGCTACGACTGCAGCAACAACGTCAATCCACTCAACTAATTGTCCGCCAAATAGTCGATCGGATCCGTTTATGTGTGATGGCATAAGTATCTGAACTTGTTCAGTAATAGAATCTGAGACGCGTTTCGGTTCCATAGGATATCCTTTCATGGGAAGAGTTATGTGATATGGACTGGTTTCATATCATGTCTATTTTATACCTAGCTAAAGAATTGCGCAACACATACCTTCTGATAAATGGAGGAATACTATGGAATAGTTTTATGAAAAAAATCATTTTATTAAGATGTTTCAAAAAAATTAGAAAAAATCTTTTCAATGGATAATTTTATGGTATAATAAATGGAGCATTGAAAAATTTTTAACAAATGGAAAGGATTGATAAAATTATGGCATTAGTTACAACGAAAGAAATGTTTCAAAAGGCATATGCCGGCGGTTATGCAATTGGTGCTTTTAACGTAAACAATATGGAGATCGTTAGCAAAAGAGTTGAATGCCCCAGTTATTTTACAGGTTTCAGCAGGAGCAAGAAAATATGCTAAGCATGCTTATCTTGTAAAATTAGTAGAGGCTGCTTTAGCAGATACCGATCTTCCCATCGCTCTTCACTTAGATCATGGTGATGATTTTGAGATTTGTAAGTCTTGTATCGATGGCGGCTTTTCTTCCGTTATGATCGATGGTTCCAAACATACTTTTGAGGAAAACATCGAAGTAACCAAGAAGGTTGTTGAATACGCTCACGCTCATGGCTGTACTGTTGAGGGTGAATTAGGTAAGTTAGCAGGTATCGAGGATGATGTTAATGTGAAAGCAGAAGACGCATCCTACACAAGACCTGAAGAAGTAGAAGAATTCGTTACACGTACTGGTGTTGACTCCTTAGCGATTGCGATTGGAACAAGCCACGGTGCATTCAAATTTAAGCCAGGCCAGCAGCCGAAGCTTCGTTTTGATATCCTTGAGGAAGTTGCTAAGAGATTACCTAACTTCCCTATCGTATTACACGGTGCTTCCAGTGTATCACAGGAATATGTAGAGCTGATTAAGAAATACGGCGGCAAGATGGACGATGCTATTGGTATTCCGGAAGATATGTTAAGACAGGCTGCTAAGATGGCAGTATGTAAGATCAACATTGATTCCGACTTAAGACTTGCATTTACTGCAGGTATTAGAGAGTATATGTTCAACAATCCTAGCCATTTCGATCCTAGACAATACCTGACACCTGCAAGAAACAACATCAAGGAACTTGTTAAGCATAAGATAGTTAACGTTCTTGGTTGTGACGGAGCAGCATTAAAGTAAGTTGATTGGAAGGGGTTGTTCTTTGACCCGGATAGATCAGAGATGAATGGACAATCATTGAAAAGGCTGTGCACTTGTGCACAGCCTTTTATTAGTGGTTCTATAATAAATGTTGGGGTGATACTTCACCTCGACATTTTTTTA
>JAQZBA010000083.1 GCA_029239365.1 Herbinix sp.
ATAATGCAATTAAGAGGATGTATTCTTCCGTTTACAACATACCGGATAATACACCCTCTCAATAATCTTAGTATTGAGCTATCTTTCTAGGACTCTTCTGTTTCATCATACCAAGCATCTTTTCACTCGGCTCAAAAGAAATACGGTATTTCTTATCCTCAACACTTGCGATGATGATATATGGCTTCATATTCTTATCATTGGAGGAGAAGTCCTTATTCACTAATTGAACATAAGTGAAGCTATCGAGTGCATGGGAACCCTTGGGAGCAATAATTTCAACCTGCTCCATATCAACACGCAGCTGAGTCTTGCGCTTTGCTTTCCCTGTAATTCGATCAAAATCTATCTGTCCATCAACAAAGACATACTCATATTCCACATTAAGCTTAGGGAACAGATATACCATACCTACTACTAATACAATACCGACGATGCCAAATAAACCACCCAGCATCATAAGGATAACTCCAACTACGACTCCTATCACCAGCAGCGCACGAAGGCCTAATATCTTACCATCGTCCTTTCTCTTCACTCCTGCTTCCGCATATAACTGATTCATTCCATACCTCCTTAGACTTCAACAGTCCAATTATGTTCTTCTTTTATTCTTCCCAATTGAATACCTGTGATGGTGTCATATAATTTCTGGCTGACAGGTCCGATACCACCATCCTGAACCTGCATAATATTCTGTTCCCAACGTAGCTGTCCAACGGGCGAAATAACTGCAGCTGTACCTGTACCCCATACTTCCTCAAGAGTACCACTTTGAGATGCTTCATAGATCTCATCAATTGAAATTTTCCGCTCTTCCGTTGGGATTCCCCACTCTCTGCACAAGCAAAGTACGGAATCTCTGGTTACACCGGGTAAAATACTGCCATTTAATTCCGGAGTAACAACCTTACCATTTATCTTGAAGAAGATATTCATAGCGCCAACCTCTTCTATATATCTTCTTTCAATACCATCCAACCATAACACCTGGGAATATCCTTCTTCATGTGCTTTGACCTGCGATTTCATAGAAGCAACATAGTTAGCACCGGTCTTAGCCTCGCCGATACCACCCTTTACTGCTCTAACATATTCATCTTCTATCCATATCTTAACCGGATTCAATCCTTCCGGATAGTAAGCTCCTACCGGCGAGAGAATAATGATGAAAAGATACCGATCGGAGGGTCTCACACCCAGGAAAGGATCCGTTGCTATAATAAAAGGTCTTATATATAGAGAGGTTCCTTCCTTCGTTGGAATCCAAGCATCATCCACTTTAACTATGGTCTTAATCGCCTGGAGGAAATCCTCTTCCTCAATCTCCGGTATACAAATTCTTCGATTTGTTTTGTTTGCTCTTTCAATATTTTTCTCGGGACGGAATAATAAGGTTCTTCCCTCATCTGTCTTATATGCTTTTAAACCCTCGAACATCTCCTGTCCATAATGAAATACCATTGCGGAAGGTTCAAGATTGAGAGGTTGATAGGGTATCACTCGTGGATCATACCATCCTTTTCCTGACTCATAGTTCATAATGAACATATGATCAGTAAAAATGGTTCCAAATTTTAATGGATTATCTGTTCCGGGTAATACCTTAGGGTCTTTCGTCTTCTCAATTTTAATATTAAGCATACTTATTCATCCTTCCTCTTCCTTTTTGTTCCACAGCTAACACCAATCGCGTTTGGTAAAATTGATATATCCTTTATAGTAGTCTTACTTTTCACATTTTTCAAGTACTATTTTACGAAAAATTCCCATTTCACAAGGTTTTCGTACTTTTCAGAATTTCTTAATCAAAAATAGATTCTATCCAATTCGAATTTAGATCCTGCTATAAAGAATGCGCTTAGAGTGTTCACAAATGTAACTTCTAGGATTATTTAACAAGTTTTTTACTTCTTGCGTTCGTAACGGCAGAAGGTGTATGTAAGATCATGATAGGTCTGTTCGTCTGACTCTTCCGCCATGACCCAATCCTCCATCTGATCCAGATTAGGAAAATAGGTATCTGCATGATACTCATAATCAATCTTTGTAATATGAGCAATATCACAATAGGGTAGCATCTGGCGATAGATACTGGCACCACCGATGATATAGATATCCTCTGATTTATATCCCTTCGATAGCTCTAAGGCTTCTTCAATGCTAAATACCACAATTGCATCCTTTACCTTATAGTCTTTCTCCAGAGCAATCACAATATTGGTTCTATTCTTTAAGGGTTGTCCGCCCGGAAAGCTTTCCAGGGTATTCTTTCCCATTATTACTACCTTACCCATGGTCTCATCGCGGAAGAAGCGCATATCAGCAGGAATGCTGACAAGTAACTTATTCTGATAACCGATAGCCCAATTATTATCCACGGCAACTATTACATGCATTAGTACATCCACCTTTCATTTATCTTACCAACTTGATAACAACCCGTATTTCACAACCCTAACAAGGAGTGCGGATCAATTAGTTTGTGCCGAGGATAACGCAGGCACATACTATTAAGAAGTCTCTTGTTCTATTTCGCAACCCGGAAGAACAAGGAGTGCGCACCTCATATGTGAATTTATGTTTTATATAAATTAACATTGCCGACTTCGCAGTTCTTCCTGAGAACTTCCCAATGATTAGTATGTGCCGAGGATAACGCAGGCACATACTATTAAGAAGTCTCTTGTTCTATTTCGCAACCCGGAAGAACAAGGAGTGCGCACCTCTGTGCGGACTTCGCAGTTCTTCCTGTGTGAAGATGTTTTTCTTCACACTGCTACGGGAATATCCACCTTCGGTCCAAATTTATAATCCCTTAGTTCAAAATCCTCAACCTTAAATTGATAGAAATCTTTAATCTCCGGATTCATCCAGAAAGTCGGCGCATCATAGGTAGGGCGTTCGATCAGCTCCTGTATAATCGGAAGGTGACGGTCATAAATATGAGCATCAGCAATCACGTGCACCAGTTCTCCTACCGCATAGCCACAAACCTGTGCCAACATATGCACCAACACGGCATACTGACACACATTCCAACTATTCGCTGCCAGAATATCATTCGAACGCTGGTTTAAGATTGCGTTCAGAACCAATTGATCGCTATCCTTCTTCTTGGTTACATTAAAGGTCATGCTATAAGCACAGGGATAGAGCTTCATCTCATGAAGGTCTTGATGAACATAGATATTAGTCATAATCCTTCGACTGTAGGGATTGTTCTTCAGGTCGTATATAACACGATCCACCTGATCCATCTCACCTTCTTTATATTTATGCTTCACGCTCATTTGATAACCATAAGCCTTACCGATGGATCCATCCTCATCAGCCCAGGCATCCCAGATATGACTATTCAGATCATGAACGTTATTGGACTTTTTCTGCCAGATCCATAATACTTCATCAATACAGCTTTTAAATGCTGTTTTTCTTAACGTTAATGCCGGAAATTCTTTTGACAAATCATAACGATTCACTACCCCGAATTTTTTAATTGTATATGCATACGAGCCATCATCCCATTTGGGTCTTACCTTCTCACCTTCGGTACTGACACCATTGTCTAAGATCTCCTTACACATCTCAACAAAAATATTATCTGCTAAACTCATCTTCGTTTCCTCCCGGCTTGTTCTCCAGTTTCGAGCCATCTTCTTCTCCTGAACCCAAATTTTTGTTTCATTTCTGAAGACTCCTCAATGATTCATTTTACCTTATATCTCATGCCAAGGCAATCAATAATTTAATATCAATACATTAGCCCACAAAAAATGTCCGCTCACTATGAACTGAAACGGACACTTTAAGTGATGTTAATATATATAAATTTGTAATATCAATAAGCTCGGATGCTATATTCTATTGTACGCAACTCAACTGTTCCTCTGCAAAGCGCTTGATATTGGAAGCATTCACATGTTTCTTCGCAATACCCTCTCTAATCTCCACTAAAGTAGGTGCTTGCATAATACCATATTCTCTTACCAGATCCGCATTCTCCTCAGAATCTACAATCGCAAAGGTAGTATTCTTCAGATATTCCTTCGCAGCATGACAGTTCGGACAGGTTCTGGTGGTAAAGAGATACAGCCCGTCCTCCATCTGACTTTTATCTTCTTCAGCCTTGATTACACTGTTGCTCACCTTCTGATCCATCTCTCTGGAGTGATGGGCATCATAGATTCTACGGTTCTTGTATTCCTGAGATTTACCCTCATTCCAGTTCTGAACCGGACGGTAATATCCTGTAATACGGCTATATACCTCTGCTCTCTCACCACAGTGGGGACAAGTAAACTGCTCTCCGACAAGATATCCATGAGTCTTGCATACAGAATAAGTAGGAGACATTGTATAATAGGGTAATTTGTAATTATCTGCAATGGTCTTAACCAGCTTCGCTGCGGCTTCCCAATCCGGGAGCTTCTCGCCCAGGAATGCATGGAATACAGTACCGGAGGTATATAAGGTCTGTAATTCATCTTGAATATCGAGTGCTTCAAAGATATCCTCGGTATAGCCTACAGGTAAATGGGAGCTGTTCGTATAATAAGGGGTATCACCCTCTTCACCTGCTGTCTTGATATCAGGCCAACGCTTCTTATCATTTTTAGCAAGACGGTAAGTAGTCGATTCTGCCGGAGTTGCCTCCAGATTATACAGATCTCCGAATCTCTCCTGATAATCGGACAAACGATCTCTCATATAATTCAAGGTCTTAATTGCAAACTCCTTCGTCTCCTTATGAGTCATGTCACGACCAAGCCACTTTGCATTCAGTCCAACTTCGTTCATGCCGATCAGGCCGATGGTGGAGAAATGACTCTCGAAGGAACCTAAGTAACGCTTGGTATAAGGATATAAGCCTTCCTGTAAAAGCTTCGTTATAACGCCTCTTTTCACATTTAAAGAGCGTGCGGAGATATCCATCATTCGGTCAAGGCGCGCAAAGAAATCTTTCTCGTCGTTAGCCAGATATGCAATTCTAGGCATATTAATTGTTACCACGCCTACAGAACCTGTGCTCTCACCGGAACCAAAGAAGCCACCGGTCTTTTTACGGAGTTCACGAAGATCAAGACGCAATCTGCAGCACATAGAACGAACATCGCTAGGCTCCATATCACTGTTAATATAGTTGGAGAAATATGGAGTACCATACTTCGCTGTCATTTCAAATAATAGGCGGTTATTCTCGGTATCGGACCAATCGAAATCCTTGGTAATAGAATAGGTAGGAATCGGATACTGGAAGCCTCGGCCGTTCGCATCGCCCTCTATCATGATCTCGATGAAGGCTTTGTTCACCATATCCATCTCTTTCTTACAATCCTTATACTTAAAATCAACTTCCTTACCACCAATGATACAAGGAAGCTCTGCAAGATCGTTCGGAACGGTCCAGTCCAAGGTAATGTTAGAGAAAGGAGCCTGAGTCCCCCAACGGCTGGGTGTATTTACACCATAGATGAAAGACTGGATGCATTGTTTCACTTCTCTATAAGTTAAATTATCAACTTTTACAAAGGGTGCCAAGTAGGTATCAAAGGAGGAAAACGCTTGAGCTCCTGCCCATTCATTCTGCATAATTCCTAAGAAATTAACCATTTGGTTACAAAGGGTTGACAGATGGCTTGCCGGTGACGACGTAATCTTACCGGGGATTCCGCCGAGGCCATCCTTGATTAACTGCTTTAAAGACCATCCTGCACAATACCCTGTTAACATGGATAAATCATGTAAATGAATATCTCCGTTACGGTGTGCATTAGCCACTTCTTCATCATAAATCTCAGATAGCCAGTAGTTCGCTGTAATAGCACCTGAATTATGTAAGATCAGTCCTCCGACAGAGTAGGTTACTGTGGAGTTCTCTTTCACTCTCCAGTCCTCCTCATTCACATAATTGTTCACAATCTCTTTGTAATCCAGAATTGTGGACTTCATGTTACGGATCTTTTCTCTATTTTTACGGTATAGAATATAAGCCTTAGCAACATCGGTATAACCGGTCTGTTCCAATACGCTTTCTACACTATCCTGCACATCTTCTACATGTATGGTTTCATCTTTTATCTTTTTCTGAAAATCGGAGGTGACACGAAGAGCTAGCAAGCTAATAATCTCCTCGGTGTAGAAATTCTCTGTTGCCTTGAAGGCCTTGGTAATAGCTTCACTGATTTTTTTCAAGTTGAATTCGGCAACTTGCCCATCTCTTTTAATAACATTAATCATATGTAACTGTCTCCCTTCCTACTTTTCAAATCATAAAATCTCTGAAAACCTTTGTCTCAATAGTACCAGAAAAAGCCAGTTGCGTCAATAAAAAAATACTAGATATATGTGATATTTTTCCGCTTCACACTATATCTAGTATTTAATTAGTAATTAATACCTATTGTATTTATACGAAGAAATGCCGACAGAAGCTCGATACCTCCTCCAATTTAGACCAAGGTCTGATATACTTCCTTAGGAACATATGCTTTCACAAAGATTCCCTCCTGTTGGTATTCTTCCTCGAGAAGCTGACCGTATTTTCTAATCGTCTGAATCTTACCTGCATCCTGATAGGAGAACACCTTCTCCAGAAGCACCTTGCGTTCATTCAAGACCTTTTCAATCAAAAGTAAAAGTTTATCCACCTCTGCTCCGGTCTTAGCCGATATCTTCACTGTGTGATCCGCTTTAAAATCCTTAATAACAGGTTCCGCCTCGGGTTTATCCTGCTTATTAAAGGCTGTGATTACTAATTTATCCTGAATTCCCAGCTTATTTAAGGTATCATACACAATATGCATCTGACGGTCCACATCTGGATTCGAGCTATCAACTACATGCAGGATAATATCCGCATATTTTGCTTCTTCCAAGGTACTACGGAAGGACTCGATCAGATGATGAGGAAGCTTACGGACGAAACCTACGGTGTCAGTCAGTAAGATCTGTTGACCGCTCTCCATCGCCAAAGTTCTTGTGGTCGGATCAAGTGTTGCAAAAAGCTTATCTTCCTCAAGTACGCCTGCATTGGTCAGGTAATTCAACAGAGTTGATTTACCTGCGTTCGTATATCCTACGATTGCTACAACCGGTATCATATTCTTGCTTCGCAGACTTCTGGAGGTCTCACGGTTCTGCTTAACCTCATCCAGTTCATGCCTAAGCTGCATTATTCTCTCTTTGATGATACGACGGTCCATCTCCAGCTTCTTCTCGCCGGGACCACGAGTACCAATACCACCACCCAATCTGGACAGAGAGTTACGAAGTCCGATTAATCTAGTGGAACTGTAGCGCAATTGTGCCAACTCTACTTGAATCTTGCCCTCTCTCGTAGATGCGCGTTTTGCAAAAATATCGAGAATGATGATTGTACGGTCAAGTACCTTCATCTGAAGTGCATCCTCGAGATTTTTAAGCTGCGTCGCGGATAACTCATCATCACATACTACACCGGTGGCTCCTGTCTCGATCGCCAGAGCACGAACTTCATCAATCTTACCCTTACCTATATAAGTAGCGCGGTGTATACTCTCCCGGTTCTGAATAATCTTGCCGACTGTTACTGCACCTGCAGGAGCTGCCAGTTCCTCAAGCTCGTCTAGCGATTCAACCGTGTCATCTTTTTCGGAAGACGCTACACCGACTAATACAAAGCGCTCTTCTTGTTCTTTAATCTCATACAATTCTGCCATAGACTACTCCTCAATAATTTCTGTTACGGCCTCCATTAATCTGGTCTCAACAAACTCTGCTTCTCGTACCGCCTCTGTATCCTCGGGATAGGTGGTAAGGTACTGAGTCAGTTTTTCTTTTGCTTTATCGAACTCACCCAGACATTCATATGCAATAATCTCATTTTTCTTCAGTATCTGCATCGTTCCGGCATGATTATAAGCAATTCCATGCTCCAGATATTGGAGCGCTTTGGAATAATCACCGGTTTTGATCAGGCAGGAAGCAATCTGATTAAATACATTTGGTGCCATAATCTCGCCTTCATCAATAAAAATATCATAATAATAGATTGCTTTCGGATAATCCTTCTTAATCCGGTTGATCTCACCGATATAATAATATGCTTCTGTAAAACCATTCTTAAAGCCTTCACTCAATTCCGAAAGTGATAATTCGTAATCACTCTGATAGAAATGGATCTTAGCCAGATTGTACTGATCTGCACTGGTCTTAACTTCAAGCTCCGAAGCCTTGGTGAGCACCTCATTCGCAGCTGCTTCCTCACCGTTCTCTGTCAAGAGATAATACTTGCCAAAGTAATGGGAGTAATTTCTCGGTTCCACCTGGATTGCTGTATCATAGTCAGCAAGACTCTTCTCCAAATCACCCTGATTGCGGTAACATAGGGCTCTACTGTTATAAGCATCGGCACTTTTCGCATCGATCCTTATTAATCTGGTGTAGGTGTCGATTGCCTCTTCATAGGAACCAATGGTCATATACGAACTTCCGATATAGTACAATATATCCATATCCAACTCTGATAATTCATGGATGTTAAGTGCCTTGACAAACTCATCAATTGCCTTGTTATACTCCATCCTATAATAATAGGCAATGCCTTTCCCACGATACGCCCGTTTATTATTCTGGTTCACAATGATGATATCCTTATTCACATAAGCCTTGTCAAACTCGATTAGGGCCTCTTCATACTTTCCAAGCTTAATTAAAGACATTCCATAGTCTATGTAATAATCAGCACGATTTGGGTTATCTTCAATCGCTGCTGCAAAAAATGCTGCGGCATCCTCATAATTACCATTCACGAAGCTTTTCTTTCCATCCTGATAAAGGTTTCCAGCCAAACTACAACCGGAAATCGCTAAAACTAATAGTAAGCACATTCCCATAGCAAGAAGCTTTCTCTTCATCGTATACCCTCCGTGGCCTGTAAATCAATATCGATCATCTGCATGTATTTTCTTGCCGTCTAGCCTAGTTGAGCGCTATCCACCATATATTGTAGCTCGGAATAATTATATAACATAATCCATGAAAAAACAATAATAGAATGACAAATTCTGCATACCCGGAACATACCCAGATTCATTAATATTTAAGAAGAGGCATCTCTGTCATCCTGAGATTCGTACACCCGTACGGAATTAAGGTCAACTCTTCAATCTCTTGTGATATCCAGGTCATAGCCGGTACCGGTGTTGCAGCACCATGCTCCTGACGCCAGTCTATCTTACTCCCCTTTACTGTTAACCTAACCGGTGCTCCCTTCGGAGAAAAGGGTTCTGTACCAATCGTCTGACTCCGGAAGCCTAGTCCTTGCTCTAAATCAGAATCAGTAATCCTTATCCCGTAGTTCCATGGTGTTGTAGCAAATATCTCGTAATCACAATGAGGATATTCTCTGCCCTCAATATTCTCGTTGACCTGCACCCATCTCTCGCCAATTGCTAGGGAGTATACCAGCGGGCCTCGTGTAATCGCTGACAGATTATTTGGTCTTCCCTCAAGTTTTACTTTCATTGGAAGTTGTAAAGTAAATTCCGTGTCTCCTTCCCAGATACGATTTATTCCATAGAAACCCTTCTGATTAATACTCTCCTGCTTATCATCCTGCATTAGTATAGCTTCCTCACACCAATCCGGTATTCTTAATTGGATTGTAAAACGGACAGGCTTATCAGTAACTACTGTAAAATGGATTGTATCCTGAAATGGATAGTCAGTCTCCATCTTGATCTGAGTTCCAACATCATGTATTACGGTGGTAACCACGGTTGGAGAATAGAGAACTACAGCAACACCATCCTCTGATTTCATCATAGTATTGAGAGCAAATTTGGGCCATGGCTGGCTTAAATTAGCGGTACAACAACCGAAATTCGGTTCCAGTCCGAATAGATTAGCTTCTCCACCGTTCGTGAGAAAGATAGGTTCCTCTGTCTTGCTGCATTCCACCTGATTTACCTGCTGATCATACTGATGAGTCCACATATCCGGGCTATAGGTTGCCGGAAGGGCATTAAACGCCAACTTTTCCAGCCTGTCACCCCATACTGTCTTGCCGGTAAGAGAAATCAATTGTTCCAGGGAATACATATATTCTGCAATAGCGCATAATTCCGTTCCTTGTACCGGGCTGTTGCCGGATAAGCATTCATCACCGGAGAATGCCCCAGTGATCATTCCATGATAATGATCCAAAAGCTCGACCATTTGGTCTGCACTATGTAATTCCTCCTCTTTATCGGTCATTCGCGAATACAAGGCACCGGATTTTAATGCCATTGCGATATTGACCGCATGACTCATCTGACTCCAACGACCCTTTTGATCCGGGACTCTATAGGGCCAGTCTTTAAAAAAGCTAATCCAATCAAAGCCCTGGCTATGAAGCTTTGATGCCAGATGCAATAACCACTGCTCTCCGGTGCGCTCATACAGCCACCAGATCGGAATCAATCCTTCGAACCATCTTGACTGTGCCCAGGAGAATAACAAGTTATTATCGATATGCCGATCCAGACTTAACAATGCTTTTGTTATAACTCCTTCTATCCTTCCATCCCCTGTGATCTCCTGGTACTGCACCAGCACCTTAAGCACCAGAAGCAATGCCCACATATCATAACCGGCCCGATTTGACAGGTCACCTGGGCAAATCCAGCCATCTTCATCCTGATGTTCTATGATGAAATCAATATATTCTTTCACACGTTTCTTCTTATCCTCATCATCGAGCAACCAAGCAAGCGGAATAAAACCGTCCAGCCAATAGGGTAACCTCTCCCAGCCCTCCCTTGAACCACCAATCCATCTACTGTCCTTGATATCCGGCCAAAACAGATCCAGATTACCAGATAACCCCTTTGCTTGAATTTGAAGTTGTCCAAGCAGCCAGCCTTGTGGCTTTATTTCCTTTACCGAGAATGGTCTAAACACAGGGTCTTTTAATTGCTTCATAGTAACCTCCATTTCATATTCTGCACAAAATATAACTATTCAACTGATATTTTATGCGATATAATCTAACAAGGATATAGCAATTTCTGCACTTAATGATGCAAAAACGGAGGATAATAATCTATGGTGGAAAGAGATCAAGAAGTAATCAGTCTAATGGTACCTCCTTGGCCGGAATTTATTGGAGCCAGCTATCGATATTTTCTTCAAGGTGAGAAGCATATTACTCGAATTTGTGAGCATTATGTCTTGATTTTTATGTTGGATCGCACCTTATTCTTTACAGAGGATAAGAGAAGTATCGAACTTCATAAGGGAGAATGGTATATCCAACGGCCCGGGCTGCTTCAACAAGGGGAATCGGGAAGTCCGGCCCCCTCCTACTTCTATATTCATTTTAACGCAGCGCCAACGGCTGTGGCGGACTTGTTGTACCAGTCTATACCTCCAAAGGAAGGTACTTCTCAATTACTTTTGTTAAAACAAGGGTTGTTCGATCATAAATACTTAAAGCCGCTGTTTGACCAGCTGGATTACTGTTATAGAATGAAGACCTATGACATCCTTGGTAACCAAGCCATCTTTCTAACCATTCTAAATAGCCTTGCATCATGGCCTCAGATGGCATCAGGAAGGGGATTAGGGAATGAGATAACCAGATATCTAACGGAGAATTATAATAAAGATATCCGATGCGATACCTTAGCAGAGGAATTCCATTTCTCGACGGAATATATTAACCGGAAGGTGAAACAATGCTCCGGTTTAACTCCTGTTCAATATTTACAACAGATACGCATTGCAAGAGCCATGGAATTATTATCAAATACAGATCACACCTTAGCCTATATTGCCTCAGAGGTAGGGTATCATGACACTACTGTATTTTATAAAGCTTTTCACAAACAAACCGATATATCTCCGGGCGAATGGCGGATGAAGAGCCGTAGACTTGTGGCACCTGTAATATAGTGGCATATTCAATGAGACAAGAACAAAGTGTCAGCATGCTGACACTTTCGCGCCTGAGCGGGTTGCGAAGCAACTACTTCCTATCCGCGAAGTGCGCATCCTTAGCGGAGCGTTTTTATCGTATAGGATGCAATTTCCTATACGATA
>JAQZBA010000429.1 GCA_029239365.1 Herbinix sp.
AAGATACTTCAGGTGTTGAAAAACTGGTCACATCTTCAATCTCAATATACTTACCATTGCTTTTGATCGTAGGATATAGATCAACAACTTTGTTTGCATACTGCTTCATTTGCCTTATACCTCCTCATTAAAATAGCTATCCAGTCCAGCAGGTGTATACTGTACTTTTCCTGTGATACTCTTACCAGGAGGAGTACTTGTCTCAGCAATGTTGAATACAAATTCACCATTGGCAAGTGCGCTGATTGGATTTTCTGCAGCCTTAAACGAAATACTTCCGAATAACAATGCTCCTGAATTAACCAGTGAATTCAAGACTACCTGGTAATCATCAACGATTTCCTTTGCCTTCCTAGTAGGAATCGGCTTGTCAATATGTTCAAAATTGGCTACCTGGAAGTCGTTGCACACATAATCTCTCATCTGTACAGCAACATCATTCAAGTTTTCAGGAAGAATATTGCCCTTATTGCTTTCCAGATAATTAGACATGCATACACCCCAAGTACGCCATGAGCCAGATGCAAAATTACACGTAGCAACACCGATTTCATTTAAAGAATTTGCAGCCTTTTCACTCTGCAGGATAATATTACCAGATGAATCACATAGACCTTCGATATCAATTATCTCATTCGAGGCTGATTCATACGGAGTATTATCATTGCTGATATCAACCTTCATCTTTGCTACAATGAATATGGTAACTAAAGAATAAACAAGACCGTTCTTCCTTACATACGGCCAGCAGATTTTCAATTTAGGGCTGTCATAACCCTTCGTAGCCTTCTCAGTAGCAACATCTGTTCTCGCACTTGAGTTTAACTGTGCATAAGCCTGAGTATACCAATGTCCATTGATCTGATCTGCCGCCAAATCCTTCAGCTTATCACACACTGTAGTACCTTCAGCACCGTCAATAAGTTCATCTTCCCATCCAGGAGCAGCGAATACAGCAGGGATATTTCCTATTGTCTGCTCAAAATAATCAATCGCATCAAAGGTTGCAGATGTCATAATTAACGTATCAAGGCCGGTTACCTCAGAATATGTAATTGTTGCACTGCTACCGAGAGTGTTGCCGATATCGGTAATAATGATAGATTTACCATTTGCATCATAAACAGCAGTGTAATCCACTCCCTTTGTTTTACCTGCTATTGCAACTGTGCTAAGTGCTGCTTTACCACTTACTTCAAGTAAACCGACACCATTAGATATTGCAACGTTCTTAGAAGATGCTTCGGCAGCAACACTAATTGATGCTGCATTTACAAGGACTATGATAGGCCCGACTGCGTTATTCTTATCACCAAAGTGAGCATAAACCGCCTCACCAAGTGAGAATTCCTTATCCCACTTACCTGATGAAGGTTTATAAAAGCCTATCTTCGCTTTAGCATCAGATAAGCTTGAGATCACAAAGGCCTTCCCTTTGATATCTGCCCAATTCGGATTGTCGACCTGCCAATATGGGGCTGATCCGATATAACAAGGAATTAATGAACCTTTTTCAAGATCAAGTAATTCGCTGTCTTGTTGAATCGCATTTATACCTCTTGACATTTTTTTACCTCCTAATTATATAATTTATTTCTATTTATCTCATGTCTCACTGAATTAACTTGGAAGCTTATATAACCAAAGGAATAAGGATATGTTAACTCCTTTGAATTATAAGTTCCAAGTCTGACCGGCTTTTCAATGGTTGTACCTGCTATGATCCCGGCATCTAGAATTTTCTGCTTAATCCACTCCAATAGATTCACGCAATCTTCAAAGGATTTATTATCCGGTATATCAAGATCATATAATTCATTATTCTCATCTGTTACATATGAAGCTGAAGAATAACAACAAGCTTGAATAAGTAGTTGAATACTTGTTTCATCATCACCAATCACACTATCATCAAATCCAACCATGATATAAGGAGCTTGAAAGAATATATTCTCTGCTCCGTATAATGAAAAGTTTGCATGTGGTAGACAACCGGTAATAACAGGAGGTATTACAAATTCTGGTTTTAATACTCCCTGCTTATCGATTGGTGGAGCCTTGACCAACTTATAGTCATCATCTTGTAGCCTTTTTTTTATAAACTCCTGATACTCATGTAAGATCTTCAACGTAGTAGATGCCATGACTAACTTCCTTTCACCTGATCCAGACTTCTTTTCATATAGTGATCAAAACGATTATTATATTTTTCCACCATACTTTTCTGTACTGGACTGTATACTTCCTTTTTGGATGCCATCTGAGGTATCGATATGGTTTTAAATGGCTGTATACCTCTGTTTTTTCCACCCATGCGAAGCCATAACATAGTATTGGCACCTTTGACTGATGCCGGATTAGCTATGAATGCACCTTTGACTTGCTTTTTCTGCTGTTTCTTGATTGTGGCTGTAGCAATCTTCCTCTTTTTAACCTTAACACCTTTCTGTGAGACATATTGCTTTGGTGTAATACTAAAATGTGTACTGGTACCAACCGTAAGAAGCCTACTTGCAACAACAATTTTTCCATCATTCACTTTAGCAATCGATGATTTTACTACTTTGGAATTCTTATCAACATCCGACTGCTTTATATTATACTTCTGGGAA
>JAQZBA010000084.1 GCA_029239365.1 Herbinix sp.
GGAGAGCTTACTCCATGCCATTGCTATTATAATGACGGGAAGACATATCTTAAGGAAGAGATATATGATCATGATTCCTTACTCTATTATTTGGAGACGGAAGTAGAGGAAGAGACAACAATGCTGAAGGGGTTAAAAGCTGACAACCACCTTACTGGCAGTCCGGAAACGATAGATAAAGAGGAGTTAAGGGATAATGATATCCTGACAGGCAGTGTGGAAGCAATAATTCAGGAGATTAAATATCCTTCTAGGTTGCAGGTAACCTTGTCAGAGCCTAATGTATTGCTGCTGGATATGGCGGAGTACCGTTTTGACTTAGAGTCATGGTTCCCGCAGGAGGAGCTTCTTCGAATCGATAACCAATATCGCGGATTACTTGGATATCCTTTCAGAACCGAAGCCTATGCACAGCCCTGGTTAAGTACCGGTGTCGAGCATAGTGAGCATACCTTGTCCCTGAGGTTTCAGATTCATACCGAATGTGAGATTTGTGCACCATTACTTGCGTTGGAAGATGCAGAAGCTATTACCATAACGCTAAATGGTACCGTTGTTCCAAGTAAAGTAATGGGATGGTATACTGACCGTGATATTCAGACGATCTTATTACCTGATCTTCTCTGTGGTACCAATACGCTTGAGATCACAATCCCTTATCATTCCAAAAGAAATGTAGAATATTTATATCTACTGGGTGATTTTTCGGTATCTGTAGCAGGGCGGAATACAGTCCTAGGGAAACCCATCAAAGAACTCGCTTTCGGAGATATTTGCATGCAGGGGTTACCCTTTTATGGCGGAAATATTACCTATGAGATTCCGGTTCACACTGTAGCAGGTAGACTTAATCTGCAAGCAGCTCAATTTCGATGTCCTATCCTTAAGACAACTTTGGATGGACAGGAGAAAGGTTGCATCGCGTTATCCCCGTATACGATTGATCTAGGAAGGGTCAAGGAAGGGGACCATACAATAGGGATTACTGTATATGGTAATCGTGTGAATACCTTCGGACCCGTTCATAATTGTAATCATACGGAACACTGGCACGGACCCAATGCTTGGCGAACAACTGGCACTGCTTGGGCTTATGAATATCAATTGAAAAAGAGTGGGATCTTAGTAAGCCCGACCATAACATTAGAACAATGAAATAATTAAAAGAATAAAGATTCACATATGAACTATAAAAGTTCCTTCCTCCCTGACTATAACAGTAAGGGAAAGAAGGAACTTTTGTAATATTCCTGATAAGTGAAGTGGTTTTCTGATATATATATTCTTGACCTGTAGGCTGGGTTATCTTCTCATCTCAATTGCAGAAGGTATTAAAATCCTTCTCGTTCATATGCTTTCCAACCAGTATCCGCAAGGCTTCCTTGGCATTGCCATTAAAGTGCATACCGGTAACCTCTTCCTCCCAACGCTCCGAATTGCAGTATAGATAGGAATACCAGTTGGGATTCAGTCGTTTTCCTGCAAACGCAGTAATATACAAGTTCTCAAGTAGAAAATCAAAGGCTTTATCAAAAGCTTTCTTATCCAGTGAAAAACTTAGTCGGAATTCATCTTTATCAATAAAATCACATTTTCTTATGGCATGATAGATAATTTGTGCTTCAGGATATAAGGGTTTGTCCGACTTGCAACGTTTCAGAAACTGGTATGCCTTAACGGAGAGATAAGTTGAGCGCTTTTTATAGGTCTTACAATAGAAGACCTGATGGAGTTCAATAAGACCAATAATATTCTCCATATTGTAGCCAAGACCGCATAAGGAGGGCAGATCCTTGTTGACATTGCAGAGTAGAATACCATTCGTATCAATATATTCCCTGAGTTCCTCCTGTCTTGCATGGCTGTATTGATGAAATATATCAGGCTGAACGACCCGCGAGTGAAGGATACTGCCACAATCCTTACATAGAAGATGTTCCAAACTGGAACACTCGTTGGTTGACTGGTACGCATAGTAATCTGCAAATAATTGTCCGGAGCCTAGCTGATATCCAACTCCGATATTTGTACTTTCACAATAAGGACAATGTTTGATAATTCTATTTTTCATAAAGCACATCTCCTGAGATTATATTAGTCCTACATTTGACATATGATATTATTGAATGCTTCTAAGATTATAGCACAAAAGCTTCCATTTTTAAACAGTCCTGTGAGATTTATCCTTGGGCAGGCATACTAGGCTTATTATATAGATTGTAGAATAATGTCATTCCTGTTGAAATATGGAAGTGTCTATGCTAAACTGATAGAGGTTGTAATTATACTAGAATTGCAAATACAATACGGAACTGGGGGGGAATGTGATGTTGAAAAAGTCGTTTCAAATTATTAAGAGTAATCCGGTAATTATCCTGTTTTACGCTGCATATTTGGCGATTACTGTGATGATTTTACTTATGCTTTATCCAAAGAGTTTTGGCCCGGAGACATACATTAGAGAGGGAATGTTCGATTTTTCATTATACATGATAGTCATGGGGAAGATACTTTTGGCTGGTTTCCTTATGTTTGTTATCGGATTGTTCTACTTGTCTGGGTATGGGAATGTAATCCGAGTAGCAGTGGTTACAGGAAAAGCCTCAGCCTCATCTTTTTTGGCCGGAATTAAACATTTCTTTGTTCGAGTATTACTATGTGTATTATTGATTGTTGCGATTGTAATCGTGGGCTCTGTTCTTCTTGGATTGATTTCGATCCCATTTACAATACTTGTCGTAATGAGTGGTAATTCCTCACCGATGGTGTTTATGATTATTGTTATGGTAGTTACATTCCTTATTGTATTGATACCGACACCTTTTGTAATACTTTGGCTTCCGGCTCTATTCCTAGAGGATACCAAAGTAATTCAAAGCTTAAAATTAGGAGCTAAAGTAGGCAAGAAGAATTATTGGAGATTGATGTTTGCGACTGCACTGTTATGTTTCCCGCAGTTCATCTATATGATTCTCAATTATGATATTGCCTCTACGGGGACGATCCTTTCCCCGGGATACTTCATCATACTCGTTGTGATGGCGATCTTGTCGATGATTTATTATGTCTATCTATTTGTCCTATTTCATGAAGATAGATTGAAGCTGACCTCACCCGATCAGCAAACGTTAGACAGCGATCATTAAGCGTTGATTAGAAGAATTAGAATACGCATTATTTATTGAAACTATAATACATTAGTGTTATTATGAAGCTGTTTGATAATGTAATTCATAACCTATTAATGGGAGGTAATAAAAATGTTATATGCAGAGGACTTTCGTAGAATGGCCCGTGAAGCGCTCCGTGGGAAATGGGCACTTGCAGTGATTACCGGCTTGGTAGCTGCATTGTTAGGAGCGGGTTCCATGGGTGGTAATAGTGGCGGCGGTGGCGGTCGGAGTGATGGTAACAGCTCTGGTAGTATGATGTGGGACGAATTCAGTGATTTCTTATCCACGGGTTGGGGTAGAGCAATAATAATCGTATTTATCGGTATAGCATCAATGCTATTACTCTGGGGACTCATTACCTTCATTATTGGTGGGGTCATTGAGCTAGGGTATTGTCGTTTCAACAAAAACCTGATTAAAGGAAACAATCCTCAATTTTCTGATTTGTTTTCACAATTTAATTTGTTTGGTAAAGCGTTTGGTCTTCGAATTATTAAAACCATATTTATTATCCTTTGGACCTTATTATTTATCATTCCAGGCATTGTAGCTTCTTATCGCTACTCCATGGCATTCTATATCATGGATGATAATCCTGCTATCGATATAATGGAGGCAATCAGGCAATCCAAGGCAATGATGCAGGGTAATAAGGGACGTCTATTCTGCCTACACCTAAGCTTTATCGGCTGGGCATTCCTATGTATATTTACCTGTGGTATCGGATATTTATGGTTAGGTCCATACGTTAGTGCAGCATCAGCGGCTTTCTATCTGGAAGTATCCGGACAGAGATCAAACCAGCAACCACAGAATGTTGTTGTGCAATAATGTCTTAAGATATTTTCAAGAGAAGAGGCGTTACTAAAATTTTAGTAGAATTTTTTCAACCTTGCTTTTGCTTGTTTCCTATGTTAGACTTAATCCAATGATTAATTAGCTATGCGACATGGAATCGGTTCGCACATTGGAGTAATGAGATGGTTGAATATTGTAATCCAATATTTATTATAATTAAATGGGGGCAACCACTTATAATAGGGGGAGTCCCCTTTCAATTTGCTCCGATGTAACGTGAATACTCTCCAAGTTGACTAGATAGTAAGAAATCTCGTTGTTTTAAAAGAATCAATCACATAGGAGCAACTTTTGATTGAAATATGAATACATAGAGGCGATTACATGTTTACGAGAAAAGATCTAATAAAGCTTATCATACCTTTAATAATTGAACAGCTGCTTGCAGTTACTGTTGGTATGGCTGACAGTATGATGGTAGCAAGAGTGGGTGAAGCGGCAGTGTCCGGTGTATCCTTGGTGGATACTCTAAATGTCCTGTTAATTGGACTCTTCGGTGCGATGGCTACCGGAGGTGCGGTTGTCTCAGCTCAGTTTTTAGGTCAGAAGAATGATAAGGCGGCATGTTCCGCTGGAGAGCAACTACTTGTAACAATTCTTGCATTATCACTGATCTTGATGGTGTTTGCCTTGCTTTTCGGTGATGGAATTCTAACCCTCCTGTTTGGTAATGTTAGCAGTGATGTCATGGTGAATGCACGAACTTACCTATTCTATTCGGCACTGTCTTTTCCTTTTATTGCAATATATAATGCCTGTGCAGCCTTATTCCGTTCCATGGGAAATTCCAAGGTATCAATGACAATCGCCTTAATTATGAACCTGATTAACATTGTAGGAAATGCAATCTTAATCTTTGGTTTTGGTATGGGGGTTGCAGGCGCTGCGATAGCAACCTTAATCTCCAGAATGGTTGGAGCAGCGATCCTCTATGTTCTGTTGAAGAACAAGAAGCATGCAATTCATCTGGAAGCGATCAGATATTTCCGAATTAATATTATTATGATAAAAAGGATTCTTCGGATCGGTGTTCCGAATGGTTTGGAGAACAGTGCATTTCAGATTGGCAAGATCCTGGTACAGGGAATTGTTGCAGGACTTGGTACCTCAGCAATCACCGCCAATGCAATTGCAGGAACGGTAGCAGGACTGGGAGTACTTCCGGGTTCTGCAATTGGTCTTGCTTTGATCACAGTGGTTGGACGATGTGTCGGTGCCGGTGAATTTGATTTAGTCAAGCGCTATACGATTCGATTGATGAAGATTGCCCACATTTGTATGGCGATAATCAATGTATTCTTAATATTCATGATACCTGTTATTTTAAAACTGTACGGCTTAACAGAGGGGACAGCTAAAATTGCTTCTGATTTAATGATCTATCATTGTATCCTGGCAACCTTCCTCTGGCCTTTATCCTTTGCACTTCCGAACGCGCTCCGTGCAGCCAATGATGTGAAATTCACCATGTGGATATCAATGATCTCGATGTGGGTGTGGAGAATTGGCTTCAGCTACGTCCTAGTAGTTCTGTTTGACGCAGGGGTGCTAGGTGTGTGGATTGCAATGACCATTGATTGGTTGTTCCGCTCTGTCTTCTTTGTAACCAGATTGATGAAGGAAAAGTACCGAAGCATTACAATGATATAAGAAGAATGTAATACCACCTGAAGTCAGTAACTGTAATAGGTTACTGACTTTTTTTCATTAATAGTATTGACAAAAGCCATGGGTGAGGTTATTATATCACTAAATCATATAATTCCTATCGAATTAGTAGGTATAAAGGAGATCAAACATGAATGTACTCAATGCACAATCAATAAGGAACACATATTGTTGTTGTAAGTGCTTAAGCACGAATAAGAACATCGATATAAACATGCATTTTTGCGTTCATAATTCTGTTTGATGTGGTTTCATCATACGTCATTTCAATGAGCAGATGCAGAAGCATCTGCTTTTTTATGACTCAATAAATGAGAAAGGACATAAAATGGACTTTAATTTTGTGAAGGAATATATTCCACATTACATAGAAGCAGCAGGGTTAACCATACGTATTGCAGCAATAGGCATATCGTTATCTATTCTACTGGGATTACTATGTAGTATAATACGATATTTTCGAATTCCGATATTACACAGAGCGGTAGGAATCTATATTGAGCTATCCAGAAACACACCATTATTAATTCAACTATTCTTCTTGTACTTTGGGTTACCTAAGATTGGAGTAGTACTAAGTTCAGAGGCATGTGCAATCATAGGTTTAGTTTTCCTTGGTGGCAGCTATATGGCAGAAGCCTTCCGCAGCGGACTGGAATCCATAGCTAACAGTCAGATAGAAGCGGGTTTGAGTCTTGGGTTAACGAAAGGTCAAGTAATTAGTTATATCGTTTTACCTCAGGCAATATCGATATCCATACCGGCCTTCAGTGCAAATGTGATATTTTTGATTAAGGAGACCTCGGTATTCAGCGCAGTTGCCTTAGTTGATCTGATGAATGTGGCAAAAGATCTGATCGGTTTATACTACAAAACAGATGAATCACTGCTTATGCTGGTAAGCTCTTATTTAATCATTTTATTACCGATATCAATCGTTTTTACCCTGATAGAGAGGAGATTACGACATGCAGGATTTGGGAATTGAAGTTCTCTTTCAAGGAAAAAACTTATTTAGATTATTGGAAGGCTTATGGGTAACGGTACGAATTTCGATTATTTCTGTACTAATCTCAATTGTATTAGGAATTGTATTAGGAATGATTATGACAATGAGAAATCCTTTTATAAAGATTATAACAAGATGTTACTTGGAATTTGTTCGTATCATGCCACAATTAGTGTTGCTATTTCTAATCTATTTTGGATTAACGAAGATGTTTCAGATTAACTTATCCGGTGAATTATCAGCAGTAATCGTATTTGTACTGTGGGGGACGGCGGAAATGGGAGACTTGGTTAGAGGTGCATTAACATCAATCCCGAAGCATCAGTATGAAAGCGGTAAAGCGATTGGGCTCACAGTAGTACAGAATTATCTCTATATCATAATACCGCAGACGATTAGAAGACTGCTACCCCAGGCGATTAATCTTGTGACAAGAATGATTAAAACGACATCCCTGATTGCGCTTATTGGTGTTGTTGAGGTGGTAAAGGTAGGACAGCAGATCATAGAAGCATCAAGATTAACGACTCCTTCCGCTGCCATTTGGATCTATGGGGTTATATTTTTCCTATACTTTATTGTATGTTACCCGATTTCGATACTATCAACAAGACTGGAAAAACATTGGAGGAATTAAGGAGAAGAAGATGAAATCTAGTGAAAAATTAGTTGAGATAAAAAATCTAAGGAAAAAATTTGAGGCTACCACGGTGCTGGAGGATATATCAATTGACATTCACCAAGGAGAAGTTGTGGTTCTCTTAGGCCCTTCCGGCTGTGGTAAAAGCACATTGCTTCGATGTATCAATGGGCTGGAGAACATTCAGGGCGGCGTGATTATATTGGAAGGTGAGAAGCTAAATGAACAGACCAAGCGAATACATCTGGTCCGTCAGAAGATAGGAATGGTGTTTCAAAGCTATGATTTGTTCCCGCACATGACTGTGTTGGAGAATATCATTCTTGGTCCATGTAAAGCCCAGAAGCGGGCTAAGAAAGAAGTGGTTAAGGAGGCCGAAGAATTATTACTTAGGGTCGGGCTCTTTGATAAAAAAGATGTTTATCCGAGACAGCTGTCCGGAGGACAGAAGCAAAGAGTAGCAATCGTCAGGGCATTATGCATGCATCCGAAGCTTATGTTATTTGATGAGGTTACTGCAGCCCTTGATCCGGAAATGGTCCGCGAAGTTCTTGATGTAATGCTTAAGCTGGCCAAGGACGGTACCACCATGATAATTGTTACTCATGAGATGCAGTTTGCAAAGGCAATTGCAGACAGGATAATCTTTCTGGATCATGGAAAAATTGTGGAAGAAAGTGAACCGAATGTATTTTTCTCGAGTCCGAGAACCGAAAGAGCAAAACAATTTTTAAATCTATTTGAATTTGATGCCATCTAAAATGGTTCAAATATATATGGGAAAACCCCAAGAAGAGAGGATAAGAAAATGAAAAAGACAACAAAATTATTAGCTTTATTATTAAGCCTTACACTTGTGATGATCAGCTTAGTGGCTTGCAAAGGAAGTTCAGATACACAAGACACTGCTGGGAAGAATGAGACTGCAGCTTCATCGGATACTGCCACTCAGGCTGATGTGACCACAACCGGAACAGCAAGAACCTTGGATCAGATCAAGGAAAGCGGCAAAATTGTGATAGGTGTTTTCAGTGATAAAAAGCCATTTGGCTTTGTTGATGAGAATGGGGCATACCAGGGTTATGATGTTTATTACGGTAATCGTATCGCCAAGGATCTGGGTGTTGAGGTTGAATATGTACCGGTAGAAGCGGCCAGCAGAGTAGAATATCTTGTTACAGCAAAAGTGGATATCATCTTAGCGAACTTCACCGTTACCAAGGAACGTGCCGAGCAGGTTGACTTTGCATTACCTTATATGAAGGTTGCGCTTGGTGTTGTGTCACCTGACAATGCTTTGATTACGGAAGCCTCACAATTAAATGGCAAAACCTTAATTGTCAGTAAGGGAACAACAGCTGAAACCTACTTTACAGAAAACTATCCTGAGGTTAAGCTTCTGAAGTTTGACCAGTACAGTGAAGCATATAATGCACTTGTGGATGGAAGAGGAGATGCTCTTTCTACCGATAATACAGAGGTTCTTGCATGGGCGCTTGAGAATAAGGGCTTCAGTGTAGGTGTAGAATCGTTAGGAAGCCTTGATACGATTGCGGGAGCAGTTCAAAAGGGAAATACAGAATTATTAAACTGGTTGAATGAGGAGATTAAGACTTTAGGCGAGGAGCAATTCTTCCATGCAGCCTATGAAGCTACCTTGGCACCGGTTTACGGAGATGCAGCATCCCCAGACAGTCTTGTAGTGGAAAGTGGAATTGTAGAATAAATGAAATAGTTAAGAAATCATAAGATAGATAAATAACCCGTGTGACAGCATAATGTCACACGGGTTATTTATCTATCTTATGATTTCCGCATTCTTACCGTACAGGTATTATAAACAGATGATAACTATATTTTCCTTATTCTGCTTTTCCGTAGCTCATCTCATTATTACTTAGAGTCTCATTCATGCTTCCGGTTCGATAACCCTTTAAATCTAATGATATATAGGTGAATCCGATTTTACGGAACTCTTCATAAATTTGCTGACGTAATTCTGGATTGGAGAAGGTTTCAAAGCCCTTCTCATCGACTTCGATTCTGGCTAAGTTATTATGGATGCGAACACGGACCTGCCAGATACCCAGGTCAAGCAGATATTGCTCCGCCTGGTCTATCATTTGTAATCGTTGCGGTGTGATGCTTTCTCCATAAGGAAAACGAGAGGAAAGGCAGGCAAAGGAAGGTTTGTTCCATGTTGGTAACCCTTGCTCCTTGGAGAGCTCACGAATCTCTGCCTTTGTGAAACCGACTTGCCTGAGAGGACTATAGACACCTAACTCTTTAACTGCAATTAGGCCGGGTCGATAATCGCCGTTGTCATCGGAATTAGAAGCCTCTACGATCGCCAGGTACCCTTTTTCTTTCGCCACTTCACTGATTTTGGTGAACAGCTCGGTTTTGCAGAGATAACACCGGTTCTTAGGATTTTCAGAAAAACCCTCGATATCCAGTTCTTCTGAATCGACAATGATATGTTCTATTCCACTGGATAAGGCAAATGCTTTCGCTTCGTCAAGCTCTCTTTTTGGAAAACTGAGTGATTGTGCCGTAACTGCAAGCACTTTATCCCCCAAAGCTTCTTTAGCGGCATGTAATAAGAATGTGGAATCTACTCCGCCTGAAAATGCGATAGCAACACCATTCATACTTATTAATAGTTCTTTTAATTCATTATACTTCTCATGTAATTGCTTCATTTGTTTTCTCCTCTGAACAGTGATAATTATATTGGTTTTACATTAACATGATCAATTACAGTATGATCAAATATAATTAAATAGGAACAATCATATAATTCCCATATAAATACTATGATTATAATTTGGAATGATTACTTTGTCAATGAGCAACAAGTAAGACCGATGTAATGTTTACTATAAGTAAAAAAGATAAAGTACATTATAAAAATCATAGAAAAAAGGTTGCATTCATGAAAGATATGGAATATAATATAATCAAACAGTTGAACAATTACTCAACTGAGCAATCGTTTTTCCAACAAAATGATAATCGGAAATAAATAATAATTTTACAACACTGGGAGGGATATATAATTATGAATCAAGACAACAAATTTGCTATATGTGATTGTGATGTGATACACCCGGAAGTCGTAGACAAGGTTCGTCAGAGTATGCCTCAGGAAGAGACGCTGTATGATCTGGCTGATTTCTTCAAGTTATTTGGGGATAGCACAAGAATTAAGATATTATGGGCACTTGAACGAAGTGAGATGTGTGTTTGTGATTTGGCAGTATTGCTTAATATGACCAAATCAGCGATATCTCATCAGTTGAAGACACTTCGCCAGGATAAACTGGTCAAATATCGCAAAGAGGGCAAAAGCACCTATTATTCTTTGGAGGATGAGCATGTGAAGAACATACTTGAAATTGGTTTGGAACATATCGGAGAGAGATAATAGTGTGAATTAATAAAGGGCATTAATTCACACTTGAAAGTTTGTGCCTGCGAAATCCTCGGCACAAACTTGTTGTTCTATTTAGTTGTTTGAATATGCATCAAAGCAGTATTATTGGAGGGTTGAATATGAGTAATAAGAGAGAATATATATTAGAAGGTTTATGCTGCGCGAATTGTGCAGCACGCATTGAAGAAGAAGTGGGAGCTTTATCTGAAGTTGCAGAGGTGAACCTTAATCTACTGAATAATAAATTAAGCATTGCGTTGAAAGAAGCTGAATCGGATGTGACGGTTGCCGTGAAGAAGATCGTTGCTGCACATGAGCCTTCCATCAAGGTTCTTGATGTGTTATCAGCAGGAGAACATACACACTCTCATGCAGAGCAGGAGAGAGAAGAGAATGAATTGAAAACTTATTTGTTCCGATTGGGAATTGCAGTGGCCTTGACCGTTGCACTCTCAATATTTGAAGTACCTTCCGTTATAAGAATGACTATATTATTGATTGCTTATCTTCTGGCCGGTTATGAGATTTTACTGTCAGCTGTTAAGAATATTGTGAAGGGTAAGGTTTTCGATGAGAATTTTCTGATGGGTGTTGCATCACTGGGTGCCTTCTTAATCGGAGAACATGTGGAAGCAATCGCTGTATTAGTATTCTACGGAATAGGTGAGCTGCTTCAGGACATGGCAGTACACAGATCCAAGAAGAATATAACCGGGCTTATGGACATTAGGCCTGATTATGCCAATCTCTTAGAGGGAGACAGCCACCGCGCGGTATCACCCGAGCTTGTAGCGGTAGGTAACATGATCTTAATTAAGCCGGGTGAAAAGGTTCCTCTGGATGGTATTGTTACCAAGGGCAGCAGCTTTATCGACACCAGAGCACTTACCGGAGAGAGCGTCCCCAGGGAAGTGTTACCGGGGGATAACATATTATCCGGTACGATTAATACCAGCGGAGTAATTGAAGTAGAGGTTACTAAGAGTTTCGGAGAAGCTACGGTCAATAAGATTCTTGAGCTGGTACAGAATGCCGGAAGTAAGAAAGCTCAGAGTGAAAAATTTATTACTAAATTCGCACGATATTATACTCCAATCGTAGTTTATAGTGCAATTGCGGTTGCTGTATTACCTCCCTTACTTGGCTTTGGAACCTTCTCGGATTGGTTATACCGAGCTCTCAGTTTTCTGATTATTTCCTGTCCCTGTGCTTTGGTTATCTCGATTCCACTTAGC
>JAQZBA010000085.1 GCA_029239365.1 Herbinix sp.
CATAAGTAATAAATATACTTGAAGAAAATGGAAAGAGAGAGTGTATTCTAAGATTGTAATTGCTGACAAATTGTATTATAATATTTCTTACCCAACAGCTTTTTTGGGGTACTATTTTGCATATATATTACATTGCGTTGTATAAGAAGGGTGAAACAATGGATGATTTGAATAAATTACAGATAGATGAACTACTGCAAGCCGGACCGGGTGGGGTTGTTAAGTTAGCAATGGATGAAATGCTGACTATCATTTACGCTTCTGACACCTTTTTCTCAATTGTTAAAAATGTCTCTGATAAAGCAATAGAAGGGACTCAACAGCTTCTACGATTGGTATATTCAGCAGATGTTATCTATGTTACACAACAAATTGCTTCGCAAAAAAATAGAAAAGACAATATGTTAAGCTTTCAGTTCCGCTGTCTACAACAGAATGGAAGCTTTAAATGGATTATGATTACCGGAAACCGAATGAAGGGGATCCACTCCGTCGGAATGAAGTCAGTCCCGGTATATGCATGCATGGCTATGGATGTGACGGATACCATGGTGCAGTATAAGAAGCTTGAGCAGAGCCTAGAATACAATCGCGCGATTACAGAGCTATCTAAGGATTTGTATTTTGAATATGAGATTGCGACGGATACCCTAAGCTTTTCAGAGATATTCAGGGAGGTATTTGGTAAAGAATCTATCCTAACAGGCTTCCGTAAGAGATTAGAGAAGACAAAGATTATCCATCCGGAGGAATTGCCTGCTGTTGTAGGTATTTACAACAGCATGATGAGTGGAAGAAAGCAGGTTCGCTTTGAACTTCGAATGTTACCGAAGGATGGCAAGCCTTGCTGGTATATTTGTTATGCCTCCATCATCTTTGGTGAAAATCGTAATCCTTATAAGGTGGTAGGTAAGTTATCACCGATAAACTGTGTGGAGAATGCACCTGCCGAAGCTGCTTATCAACCCATCATAGATTCGTTGACTAATGTCTGTACAAAGGAATCAACTGAGATCATGATCAGCGAAGCACTCGGGAAGCAGAGCCATGATTCGTTATCAGCAATCTTATTGGTTGATATCAGAAATTATAAAAATATCAATGAAATCAGAAGATCGATTCATGGTGAGAATATTCTTACCGCAATCGGTCATAAATTAAAAAAGCAGTTTAGAACCTCAGACATCATAGGAAGGATTGGAGTAAGTGAATTCGCCATCTTCCTTAAGGATATTCAGACGGATCATTTGGTTTATGATATTGCTGACAGGATATGTAATGAGTTAGAATCCTTGTACTCCTATGAGCACACCAAGAACGGAATTACGGTTAGTATCGGAATCGCATTTCAGAGAGGTGGTCAGGAACTCCAGACAATTCTGACGAATGCGAATACTGCCTTAGTTATGGCGAAGAAGGTACCGGGTAGCTCCTTCGAAGTCTTTAGCGGAGCAGTCAGTAACTAATCGATAAAAATTTAACGCAATTATTTCTAAATGCGTGAGGATTATATTCTTAAATTAACGGAGGGTTATATGAACATTGAGGACATTAGATCAATATTAGGAGCAAAGTATCTCGTCGGAGAAGAATGGAAGGATCGTGAGGTTCATACTGCTTGTGGCTCGGATATGATGAGTGATGTGCTGGCATTTATGAAGGATCAATCGGTGCTGTTGACCGGTCTCTGTAATCTACAGGTGATTCGTACCTGTGAGATGATGGATATTATCTGTATCGTGTTCGTCAGAGGTAAGCTTCCGGATGAAGCGATGATTGAAATGGCGAAGGAGAAGGGAATTGCCGTTCTTTCTACCGGACACAGAATGTTCGCAGCCTGTGGCATGTTATACGAAAATGGCTTGCGGGGAGGTCCGGATTATAAATGAGTAATATGATTCACATGTCCTATGAAGTCCCTCCGGGTGATTTCACCCGTGCAGGAGAAGCCTCCAGCAACTTGAAGAGTAGCTTGAAGAAGATGGGTGTAAACCCCGAGATTGTTCGTAAAGTCGCGATTGCGATGTACGAAGGCGAGATCAATATGGTAATTCATGCTACCGGAGGTAAGATTGATGTAGTTGTGTCTCCGGAGGAGATTGAGATGGTTCTTAAGGATCAGGGGCCTGGAATCGCTAATATTGAGCTAGCGATGCAGGCAGGTTATTCCACAGCACCCGATAATATACGTAATCTCGGTTTTGGTGCCGGCATGGGATTGCCTAATATGAAGAAATATAGCGACGAATTCAAAATCGAAAGTACCGTAGGGGTTGGCACAACGGTAACAATGAAGGTGAAAATGGAATAATAAGAGCAGCATTTCGGGGGGAAAGATAATGGGTAAATTTTTTACTTCGGTTCGTTTGAAGGAAGACTTATGTATGGGATGCATTAACTGCATTAAACGCTGTCCTACACAAGCCATCCGGGTAAGAAACCAGAAAGCCGTAATCACAAAGGAATTTTGTATCGATTGTGGGGAGTGTATTCGCATATGCCCTCATCATGCCAAAGAGGCTACTTACGATTCCCCTGAGATTATGAAAAAATTTGAGTATACAGTAGCACTGCCTGCACCATCGCTTTATGGACAATTCAATCATCTGGAGGATGTGAATATCGTACTGACTGCATTAAAGAAGATGGGTTTTGATGATGTATACGAAGTGAGCGGAGCAGCAGAGCTAGTGTCTGAGATGTCTAGAAAATATGTAGCGGAGCATAAGGAAAAGTGGCCGATTATCAGTACGGCCTGCCCTTCTGTTGTGCGTTTGATTCAAGTTCGTTTTCCTAATCTGATTGAACATTTACTACCGATCTGTGCACCGGTTGATTTGGCGGCTACCAAGGCGAAGGATAAAGCAATGGAGAAAACCGGACTTCCAAGGGAGAAGATCGGGATTATTTTTATATCCCCCTGTCCTGCCAAGATGACTGCAGTCAAATCTCCGATCGGAATCGATCATAGTGAGATTGACGGTGTTCTGGCTATCAAAGAAGTGTATCCAATTCTTCTTCCGCTTATGAAGCAGAGTATTGACGATGTGGAGGAATTAGGGATATCCGGACGTATCGGTATCGGCTGGGGAAGTACCGGTGGTGAGGCAGGAAGCCTTCTTACAGATAACTATCTGGCTGCTGATGGTATTGAGAATGTAATTAAGGTATTAGAAGACTTAGAGGACCAGAAGTTCGATCAATTGGAATTCATAGAGTTGAATGCTTGTGCCGGAGGTTGCGTAGGCGGTGTTTTAACCGTTGAGAATCCTTATCTTGCCAAGGTTAAGCTGAAGAGACTCAGGAAGTATCTTCCTGTTGCCTGTTCCCACTTGGTAAGCGGAGTTACGGATGATACCTTCTGGACGGATGAAGTTAATTATGAACCTGTCTTTAAACTGGGCAAAGATATGAATGAAAGTATTGCCAATATGGCAAGGGTGGAGGAGCTGTGTGAGAAGTTCCCTAGGCTGGATTGTGGTTCCTGTGGTGCGCCTACCTGTAAAGCACTTGCGGAGGATATCGTCCGTGGAGTAGCAAAGGAGCAGGATTGCATCCATATCTTAAGAGATTATATCCATAAGCTCTCTGAGGAGATGTCGAAGCTGGATACGTTTAAATAGGAGGTGTATATGAAGTTTATTCATTGTCCTCATTGTGGCGACAAGCTGATACCTAAGAATATCGGAGATGAAGGGCTGGTTCCTTATTGCCAGGTCTGTGACAGGCCGGTCTTCAATATCCCCTATGCCTGTACCTTAACCTTGGTAGTGAATCAATTTAGAGAGGTTGCCCTGATTAAGCAGAGCTATGTGTCCCAGACTAATTATGTGCTGGTAGCAGGTTATATTAAGGGCGGAGAGAATGCGGAAGAGACAGCAGCCAGAGAGGCTCAGGAGGAAATCGGAGTTACTGCACACACAATCCGCTATATGAAGAGCTATTATTATGAGAAACGGGATATGTTGATGCTGGGTTTTGTGGCATTTGCAGATAAATGTCCACTGAGTATGTCAGTGGAGGTGGATGCAGCAGAATGGGTTCCTCTTACCGAAGCTGCGAGCAGACTAAAAGAAGGAAGCATAGCAATGCAGCTACTTCAGGATTACTTGGAAACGGAAGGTAGAACAAATGAAGCTATATGATCTGGTACAGGATGGATGCTTTAAGGTATTGAATGAAGGGAGTACTTCAGAACGGGAGATTCTGGCGCCCTATTGTTGTGACTTACTTAGCGTTGCCATGGGTAGAATGCCAGCGGACTCAGCATGGGTTACAGTCATGGGAAATGTGAATACTCTGGCAGTTGCCTCATTAGCGGATGCCGCCTGCATAATCTTAGCGGAAGGAAGTCATCTGGATGAACCGGCGTTGAATAAAGCAAAGCAGCAGGATATTACGGTATTTGAGACAGAGATGCCGATCTTTGATGCAGCTTTCCTCATCTACCAGAAGCTTCATGCTTAAGCTATCCTATGATCTACATATCCATTCCTGCTTATCTCCCTGCGGTGATGAAGATATGACCCCCGGTAACATTGTTGGAATGGCTGCATTAAAAGGTCTTGAAGTTATTGCAGTAACGGACCACAATTCCTGCAAGAACTGTCCGGCAGTCTTAAAGCATGCCGAGCAGTATGATATCGTTGCTATTCCTGGGATGGAACTTACGACGATGGAAGAGGTTCATGTTCTATGTTTCTTCTCTGAATTAGCAGATGCACTTCGCTTCGATGAATATGTTGCTTCAAAGCTGATGAAAATACCAAATGACGAGAGAGCCTTTGGTAAGCAGGAGCTTTGTAATGAGGAAGATGAAGTGATAGGAAAAGAGCCATATCTCCTGATTAATGCGACGGAGATATCCTTTGATGATATGGGTAGACTAATGAAGGAGTTCCACGGAGTATATCTTCCGGCTCATATCGATAAAAATTCAAACAGCCTGTTATCTAATCTCGGGTTTATTGCACCGGAGGCAGATTTTAAGGCAGCAGAGTTTGCTGATATCACAAAATACGAAGAAATCAGTAACAAGAACCCTTATCTGAAGCAGTGTAATATCATCACCGATTCGGATGCCCATGAGCTTGGAAGAATGAATGAAGCAGTTCATTTCTTACATTGTGAGAGTAGAGACAAGAGAGATATCCTTCAAGCTCTGGTCAGATCACAAGGGGAATGAGAAAAGCCTTGCTTTTCATCGATTCGTCATTATAATATAATAGTATGAAAATAAAAGGCAATTTTCATACTTAGAAGTTTGTGCCTGCGTTTTCCTCGGCACAAACTAACACAAAGGAAAGACATACTTCGCTCATTGGAGCGAACTCCAGCATGAGAATTAGATATGAGAACAAATAAGATTAATATAGACAAAGGAGTTTATCATTATGGATTTAGTTGATGTAAGAGAATTATACCGTAACAAGGAACAATATATCGGAAAGCAAGTATCTGTTGGCGGTTGGGTGAGAAGTGTCAGAGATTCTAAGACCTTCGGCTTCATCGTATTGAATGACGGTACCTATTTTGAGACATTACAGGTGGTATATCATGACAAGATGGAGAACTTCGCAGAAGTATCGAAGCTGAATGTTGGATCTGCAATTATTATTAAGGGTGAGCTGGTAGCTACACCTGAGGCTAAGCAGCCTTTTGAGATTCAAGCAGAAGAGATTATGATCGAAGGTACCTCTACTGCAGATTATCCGTTACAGAAGAAGAGACATACCTTAGAATATCTCAGAACCCAGACCCACCTAAGAGCTAGAACGAATACCTTCCAGGCAGTGTTCCGTGTACGCTCACTGGTTGCTTATGCGATTCACCAGTATTTCCAGGATAGAGATTTTGTGTATGTGCATACACCCATTATCACAGGCAGTGACGCCGAAGGCGCAGGCGAGATGTTCCGTGTTACGACCTTAGATATGGACAACCTTCCGAGAACAGAGGATGGTAAGCTTGATACCACCCAAGACTTCTTCGGAAAAGAGACCAATCTTACGGTTAGCGGTCAGTTAAATGGTGAAACCTATGCGATGGCCTTTAAGAATATCTATACCTTCGGACCGACCTTCCGCGCTGAGAATTCCAATACGACACGTCATGCAGCTGAGTTCTGGATGATTGAGCCTGAGATCGCATTTGCAGATCTAAAGGATGACATGGCAATGGCAGAGGGAATGCTCAAATATGTGATTAACTATGTGCTGGAGCATGCTCCTCAGGAGATGCAATTCTTTAACCAGTTCATGGATCAGGGATTATTAGAGCGTCTTACTAGTGTAGCTAGTTCTGATTTTGGACATGTTACCTATACCGAAGCGATCAGTATCTTAGAGAAGAACAATGATAACTTTGACTATAAGGTGTTCTGGGGTTGTGACCTTCAGACGGAACATGAGCGTTACTTAACTGAGCAGGTATTTAAGAAACCGTTATTCGTTACTGATTATCCGAAGGAGATTAAGGCTTTCTATATGAAGCTGAATGAGGATAATAAGACGGTTGCTGCGATGGACTTATTGGTTCCCGGCATCGGAGAGATCATCGGTGGCAGCCAGAGAGAAGATGACTATGACAAGCTCGTTAAGAGAATGGAAGAGCTTAAGCTTAAGACAGAGGATTATGAATTCTATCTTGATCTTAGAAAATATGGCTCTGCAAGACATGCAGGCTTTGGTCTTGGCTTTGAGCGTTGCGTAATGTACCTTACCGGTATGAGCAACATCAGAGACGTAGTTCCCTTCCCGAGAACTGTTAATAACTGCGAGTTGTAAGAAAGAGATTAATAATTAATATTTATGAGGTCGCTATATAATATAAGAGAGCTATTCCCTAATGCGAATTGAACGTAGGGAATAGCTCTTTTAGATGTAGATCTTATTATTTTAATGTTTAGATAGCTACAATTAGATTACTTCTTATGATAGCTGTTCTTAAATATTATATGCTTTACCTTATCCAGAGCAAATAATAGCACGAGCCCTAGAACACCGACAGCAAAAACTTCACCTGCACCGACGGTAAGCATCATGAAGGGGATTGCATCCGGAATGTCGTAAGCGTAACGAAGCACCCAAGGGATAACTAGGGCATTCACTACGATCGGAGGAATCGGAACTAGGAATTTGTAACGTCTCAGTTGGTAGGACAGGATCGCTGCGATGAGTGTTGCAAGGGAACCGAATACCATATCAAGGACATCTGCTCCGGTTAAGAATGCACTCAAGAAGCATCCGATGGCTACACCGGGAATGGCAGCAGGTGTGAAGTAGGGCAGAATCGTCAGAGCCTCTGCTATTCTGAATTGGATCGGACCGAAGCTGATCGGCTGAAACAGCAGCACCAGTACGGTATAGACGGCCGCAATAACAGCAGCCTCTGTAAGAAATAGAGTCTTTTTGTTGTTCATATTTATTCTCCTATAGTTTTATTTTACGTCAGGAAGGTTACGAACTGACGTGAGTTGATTAGCGCAAGCCTTATTTTATCTAGGTTTGCGACTTTATTAGTATATCATGAAAAATGGGGTTGTCAAGCGTTGACTCAAGTTTTAACTCTAATTTGATTGACAATAAATTCCCAATATGGTAATTTAAATTTGTGATAACATGAAAATAGAGGTGAACGCTATCCGGCACACTTGATATTGCATAATCGGTAATATAAGTGAGAACGTGGAAAAGTTGAATAAAATCATAACTCAATAAGAAAAGACAGCTGTTAATGGACAGTTTTATTTTCTTTGCTCAAATTATGGTTTTTATTTAATATTCCACGCTTATAATAGAAAAAATATTAGGCGGTGGAATATTCCACGGCTTTTTTTGTATAAAAAAATGGTTCTGATGTCATAGTCGGATACATATTGTGATGTGTATTATGAGGACTTATGATCTCAGAACAAAATGTGCATTTTCTGCAATGAAAATTGAATTCGTGTTATCACAAAAATAACAAAAATAGGAGATTAAAAATGCTAGATAAATTATTAGGCTATGTATCAAACAAACCGGAGATCTATGAAACTAGTTCATCAAAATTCTGGGATGACGAACATATATCGAAGGGCATGCTGGAGGCTCACCTTAATCCAGAATGGGATGCGGCAACACGTAATCATAATTTTATTACTAAGTCGGTGGAATGGATTGCGAGTATTGCCAATCCTGTACAATATCCAGAGTTACTGGATCTTGGCTGCGGACCGGGATTATACGCAGAAAGGTTTCACAAAAGTGGGTATCATGTGACCGGCATAGACTATTCAATGCGTTCAATTGAATATGCTATTAACAATGCGAAAACCAAGGACATCACAATTACTTATAAATATCAAAATTACCTTAATATTACATACCAGGAACAATTCGATGTTATTACACTCATTTATTGCGATTTTAGTGTGATGTCCAAGCATGATCGGACCAGATTATTGAACAGCATATATCAGGCACTCAAACCTAGTGGTAAATTCATTCTAGATGTTTTCACACCTCAACAGTATAAAGACAGGAAGGAAGCTAAAGATTGGGACTATAACGAAGGCGGCTTTTGGAGTGAAAAGGTTCATATTTGCTTAAATTCATTTTACAGATATGATGAGAGTAGTACTATGCTTGAGCAGACGGTCGTTATTACTAAGGATTCCATTGAGTGCTATAATCTTTGGGACCATACCTTTATTAGGGAAGAGCTAGAAGAAGACCTTCAACAGGCTGGTTTTACTACTGTCGATTTCTATGGGGATGTAGCCGGCGATGTGTATAAACCTGATGGAAACTTAATGTGTGCCGTAGCTAAAAAGAAAGGTAGGTAGAGTTATGGAAATCTTAAATGCAATGAAAGCTAGAAGATCCGTACGCAGATTTAAAGATACAGCGATTCCGGATACAATTCTGGATGAAATGCTAGAGGCAGCAAGGTTGGCTCCCTCGCCGGGGAATTCACAGGGCTATATGTTTGGTGTTATAAAAGATCAGGGGATTAAGGAAAAATTAGCTAGAGCTGCAGGAGGTCAAATGTGGATAGCCTCAGCACCCGTAGTTTTCGCGTGCTGTGCTGATTTAAGCTGGGATATTGCCGAGCAACCAGAGGATGATTTTGGGGTTATTGTAAATAAACTCAGATTCAATAATGAATTCCTAAAATATATATGTGAATATCCTGACCGGAAAGCACGAGTAACCCTTTTCGAAAATGGAACAAGTATAATACCGGCAGAACATATCTTTCTTATATCAGCTTCTTATGGAATGTCCGCTTGCTTTGTGGGTTATCTGGATATTGAAGAGGCTAACAAGATTTTACATTTGCCACAGCATATTAGCTGTTTTTATCTTCTACCCGTCGGTTATGCAGACGAGAAGCCGAGCGAAAAGTACCTGAAGAATTTAGATGAATTAGTATTTTATGATCAGTGGAAGTAAGTGAGACATCAGTGGTAACAACTCGAACGTTTACTGATAGAACCAGATAAAAAGAGTGAAAACATAAATTATATAAAAGCCTTTATCCATGGGAAGGATAAAGGCTTTTAGAGTCAGATAAAAGAACACCACGGATTGATTTACTTTTACGTTAATGCTCTCCCCAGCGATGAAAGCCCTCAATCGGAATATGAAACCGATCCAGTACCTTACCGATAATCTGCACATTCATATCCTCCAAGCTGTTAAGCTTACTGTAATAGGGCACGACGGGAGGCATAATATAGGCTCCGGCTTCTGCCAGAGTCAGCATATTTCTAAGATGTATGGTACTTAAGGGACTCTCTCTTGGTACCAGCACCAGGTTTCTGCGTTCCTTTAGGGTAACATCCGCAGCCCGTAGAAGTAGATTATCGGAATAACCGCTGGCGATCCCGGCCACTGTCTTCATGCTGCAAGGAATAATAACCATACCCTCGGTTGGATAGGTGCCGCTGGCGATCTTTGCGCCGTAATCATTGATATCATAGAGGACATCAGCCATAGCTTCCACCTCGGAAAGACTATAGTCTGTCTCCTGTGCTATGGTCATCTGCGCACCCTTTGAGATTACCAGATGGGTCTCCCAATCAGAGCAGGTTTTCATGATCTGAAGAAGCTTTATGGTAAGGACTGCACCACTTGCGCCGCTCATTCCAACGACTAATCTCTTTGTATGATTGTCAGGTAGGTTCTGTTGCATGGTTAAGTTCCCCTTTCATTTGTTCTCTTCTATATTTGATAGGATAAGTAATATGAATTCTTACGAAAGGCATCTATCCATTATTATCTGGTGCGTAATTCCATCTACATATCCGATAAGCAAGATAATCAACGGATACAAATAGTAGAAAGCCAATTACAGCAATCGTTATAATTCCAATATACATCTCGACATAATTAATCCGCGACCACGCATCCTGTATGTAATAACCCATCCCATAGGTGGTACCATAGCCTTCGACGAAGAATAGGATGGACAGCGCAGCTCCGAGTGATACGCGAAGACTGGTAAGTAAGTTTGGGAGTATGGCAGGCAGAGTGACGTGGCGGATAATCGTAAGCTTGCTTGCACCGATACTTCTTATCACCCGGTACATGGATTGATCGATGGTCTGAATGCTGTCACGAACGGATATGATAACCTGAAATACGATAACCAGCACCATAATTACTACCTTAGAGCCATCTCGCATACCGAGCAGCAGCATCGCGACGGGAAGCAAGGCAGTCTTCGGAATGGGATAACTAAAATAGATCAAAGGATATAGAAGACGGTTTGCCTTCTTGGAATAAGCCAGGAGTATCCCGAGGGGTATTCCGATGAATAAGGACAGGGTCAAGCCAGCGCCAATCCTTCTTAAGCTGACCAAAATATGGATCAGCATGTGATCCTTCAAAATGATCGGAAAGCTTTGATATACGCGGAGTGGATTAGGAATCACCGAGGTATCGGTCAGAAGATAGGCAATTAGCCAGATTAGATTCACCGACATAAATCCCTGTATAAAGATCAGAAATTGCTTCAGTAGTTTTTTCAAGTGCTCCATCCTCTCCTCTAGGTTATCAACTGTTCGCGAAGTAATTGCTTGGTTGTAAGATAGTCAGTATGCTCTGGATCAATCTCACCGAAATAGGGGTTTTTCATTTGATAGTTGATGTCGCCACCCTGAGCAGCCATGACATAAATAATAGTCCCTAGGTAAAGAGCCTCTTCAATACTGTGGGTTACCAGAATTGTGGTGGGTCTCCGGTTCGCCCACACCTTTAAGAACAGCTCTCGGGCTTCTTCCCTCGTGATGGCATCCAGAGCAGAGAAGGGCTCATCCATTAACAGCAAATCTGGCTTTAGGAGAAAGGCTCTTGCAATTGCTGTTCTTTGCAATTGACCGCCGCTTAATTCGTTCGGATATTTATCCAGGATGTTATGAATGTTAAGAGCTTCATAAATCTGGTTTATGTCATCAGTGCCTCTGCTCTTGTGATATTCCTTGCGGATTTTTAATGGTAGCAGACAATTTTCCTTCACGGTTTTCCAGGGAAGTAGACCAAAGTTTTGCGGAATAAGGCCGATTTTATGCAGCTTTGGATCGAGGGGACTGCTTTGCTCTCCGGCAGTATATTCTATGGTGCCGCTTTCGATAGGCAAGGAACCGGCCAGGGCATTAATCAAGGTGGATTTACCGCAGCCGGAAGGACCCAGGATTGCCAGTGCCTCCCCTTTCTGTAGCTGAAAGGAGAGATGGCGGATCACCGGGTTGATGGCTTGCCTGGATTGATAGTGAATGGATAAATCATTGATATTAAGCATAGTATTCCTCTTCATTAGTGTAAATTATAAAAACATTAATTTACACTCAGAAGTTTGTGCCTGCGTAACCAAAGTGTGAAGGGTGTACTTGACACAAACTAACTCAAGGGGCAGGTATCTTGAATTATTATAACCTAGTTAGAATAGACATCAAATACCAATTCTTCGTAGGTTAAGTCAGAACTGCATAATCCCTTATTGCTTGCCCAAGTGACAGCGGACGCCACAT